>NZ_JBDYKJ010000038.1:0-43356 GCF_040012395.1 Nocardioides sp. 31GB23
CTCGTCGCTGGCGCTCCTCTCTGCTCGACCAACGGCACCGTTGGTTGAGCAGCGAGGGCCGAAGGCTCGAGCGACGCCGAAACCCGGTGAGCCCATGGCGTACGGCGGGTGGTTGCGGTGGGCGGGCCACTCACGGGGTCTCGGCGTCGCTCGTCGCTGGCGCTCCTCGCTGCTCGACCAACGGAGGCGTTGGTTGAGGAGGTTGCGCAGCAACCGTCTCGAAACCCGGCGAGCCCATGGCGTACGGCGGGCGCGGTCCTCACGGGGTCTCGGCGTCGCTCGTCGCTGGCGCTCCTCTCTGCTCGACCAACGGCGGTGGTCGCCGTCGTCGCTGGCGCTCCTCCCTGCTCGACCAACGGCGGAGGAGCTGGTGCCGGCTCGGCGGGAAGTGGTGCCGGGTCGGCTCAGACGTCGGCGGCGTGGCGGGCGAGGGCGAAGGCGGCCTGGGTGAGGGTCAGGTGGCTGAATGCCTGGGGGAAGTTGCCGACCATCCGGCCGGTGCCCGGGTCGTACTCCTCGGCGTAGAGCCCGACGTCGTTGGCGAGCCCGACCAGCCGGTCGTAGAGGGCGGTGGCGTCCTCGACCCGGCCGGCCTCGGCGTAGGCCTCGACCAACCAGAACGAGCAGGCCAGGAACGGGTGCTCGTCGCCCTCGAGGCCGTCGACACCCGAGTCGGTGCGGTAGCGCAGCACCAGCCCGTCACGCAGCAGGTCCTCCTCGACGGCGCGGATCGTGCCCAGCATGCGGGGGTCGTCGCCCGCGACGAGGCCGAACGAGGCCAGCACCAGCAGCGAGGCGTCGACCTCCGACGTGTCGTAGTGCTGGGTGAAGGTGCCCCGCTGCTCGTCGTAGCCCCGGGTCAGCACCTGCTCGCGGACCTCGTCGCGCAGGCGGCGCCACTCGTCGACGGGGCCGTCGAGCCCGTGCTTCTCCACCGCCCGCACGGCCCGGTCGAACGCGACCCACACCAGGGCCTTGGAGTGGGTGAAGTGCTGCAGGTCGCCGCGCATCTCCCAGATGCCGCAGTCGGGCTCCTCCCAGTTCTCCGCCAGGCTCGACAGCAGCGCCTTCTGCAGCTCCCAGGCGTTCCCGTCGGGCTCGTCCATCACCTCGCGCACCTTCTCGAGGGCGTCCATCACCTCGCCGATGACGTCGTGCTGGAGCTGGTCGACCGCGCCGTTGCCGACCCGGACCGGTCGCGAGTCCTCGTAGCCGGGCAGGTGCTCGAGCTCGCGCTCGTCGAGACGACGCGAGCCGTCGACGGCGTACATCACCTGCAGGTCGTGCGGGTCGCCCGCGACCGCGCGCAGCAGCCAGTCGCGCCACAGCATCGCCTCGTCGGTGTAGCCGGCCTCCAGCAGCGAGCCCAGCGTGAGCGCGGCGTCGCGCAGCCAGCAGTAGCGGTAGTCCCAGTTGCGGGAGCCGCCGAAGGTCTCGGGCAGCGACGTCGTGGGCGCCGCGACGATGCCGCCGGTGGCCTCGTGCGTCATCAGCCGCAGCGTCAGCAGCGAGCGCTTGACCGCCTCGGGGTGGCGCAGGTCGGTGCGGCACAGCCGCGCCCAGTCCTCGTCCTTGTCGATCGTCTCGCGGATCCGGTCCTCGAGGTCGCCCAGCTCGTCGAGCCGCTGGTGCGAGGGCACCCAGACCATCGAGTACGTCAGCTCCTGGCCGGCCTCGACGTCGAACTCGTCGTTGTGCGTGTGGTCGCGCGCCTCGGGCAGCCGCGGCCCGCGCAGGACCAGCCGGTCGGGCCCTGCCACCGCGGTGATGACCTGCTCGCCGCCGATCTCCTCGCGCCGCACCCAGGGCGTCACCTCGCCGTACTCCATCCGCACCCGCCACTGCAGGCACAGGCGCACCGTCCCCTCGACGCCGCGGATGCGGCGCACCAGGTCGGCGCGTCCGTCGCCGGTGGGCATCAGGTCGGTGAGGGTCACGGTGCCGGTCGGGGTGCGGAAGGTCGTCTCGAGCACCGACGAGGAGGACAGGTAGCGCCGGCTCGACTCGTACTCGCCCTCGGGCTCGATCTGCCAGTGCCCGTGCCCCTCGGTGCCGAGCAGGGCCGCCATGCAGGCGGGGGAGTCGAAGCGCGGCAGGCACAGCCAGTCGACCGAGCCGTTGCGACCGACCAGGGCGGCGGTGCGCCGGTCGCCGATGAGGGCGTAGTCCTCGATGCGCAGAGCCATGGCCTCGACCCTACGTGTGCGACGCTCACCTCCATGGCCCACGAGACGGACCCCGCGGCCGCGCTGCACGCGCGGCTGCAGGCACGCGGCGAGACCCTGGCGACCGCCGAGTCGCTGACCGGGGGGCTGCTGGCGGGGCTGCTCACCGACGTGCCCGGCGCCTCCGCGTCGTACGTCGGCGGGGTGGTCGCCTACGCCACCGAGCTCAAGCAGGCGCTGCTGGGCGTGCCCGCCGAGCTGGTCGCCGAGCACGGCGTGGTCTCGGCGCCGTGCGCCGAGGCGATGGCCGCGGGGGCGCTCACGGCCACGGGCGCGACCTGGGCGCTGAGCACCACCGGTGTCGCCGGGCCCACGCGCCAGGACGGTCATCCGCCCGGCACCGTCTTCGTCGGCGTCGCCGGCCCGGGCCTGCTGACGTCGTCGCGGCTCGCGCTGGTCGGCGAGCGCGAGCAGGTGCGTCGCGACACGTGCGCCCGGGCGGTGTCGGTGCTCATCGACATCCTGGAAGGGTGTGCCCGGGAAGAAGGGGACCTCCGCTAGTGTTGGCCCCCACGAAGGCCCGACCTCGACGGTCGGGCTCGCGCAGTCAGGAGATCCGCATGGTGCTGTTTCGTCGGTTGCTCGGCGACGTGCTCCGCGCGCAGCGCGTCGAGCGCGGGATGACCCTGCGCGAGGTCTCCGCCCAGGCCCGCGTCAGCCTCGGCTACATCTCCGAGATCGAGCGCGGCCAGAAGGAGGCGTCCTCGGAGCTGCTGGCCTCGCTGTGCGGCGCCCTGGACGTGCCGCTGTCGTCGGTGCTGCGCTCGGTCTCCGACGCCGTGGCCCTCGAGGAGGCGCTGAGCGCCGCCACGCCGATCGTGCCGCGCCCCGCGGCCACCGGTCGCAGCCGCGACGACGTCGTCGCCTCCGCCGCCTGAGCCCGTCGGCTCTGCCGGACTGGACCACCGCCGGGTAAAAGTTCGTCGTACGGCCCGCCGAACAGGCGATTTCGCCGTGCGTGACCCCGTGACCGGGTGGACTGTCCCTCGTTGTCGCACCGGTGGCCTCGGGCCGCCACGAGCGGACGCGCACCCGGGCGCGCCGCCGACGAGAGGACCCCATGCGTCGTCGGTTCCCGACCCTGCCCCACCTGGTGACCGCGGGAGCGCTGGCCCTCGGGCTGGTCGCCGCCCTGCCACCCGCCTCCGCAGCACCCGCCGCTCCCGCCGGCACGGCCTCCGCCGCCCCGGCCAGGACCGTGCTCGACGGCGTCTTCGACGCCCTGCCCGGCTTCGAGCTGCCCCAGGACGCCGCCGAGCGGGTGCGGGTGCGGCCCGACGAGTTCACGGCGTTCGACGTCGACGTCAGCGCGCTGGCCGGCCGGCTCGACCGGGCTCCCTCGACCGGTGCCGCCCGCCGCGGCGCCGAGCCCCTGACCGTGCGCCTGCCCGACCCCGACGGCACCCTGCAGGCCTTCGAGGTCGTCGAGGACCCCGTCATGCAGGCCGGCCTCCAGGCCGCCCACCCCGACATCCGCACCTTCGCGGGCCGCCAGGCCGACGACCCGGCGCGCACCGTGCGCCTCGACGTCACGCCGATGGGCGTGCACGCCTCGGTGCGCGGCCTGTCGGGTCGCGACACCTGGTACCTCGACCCGGTCGTGACCGCTCCCGGCACCACCGAGCACGTCAGCTACCACCGCTCCGCGCTCCCCGAGGGCCCGCACCTCGAGGAGTCCGGGCTGGTCACCTCGCTGCTCGACCAGGCCGGCGCCAGGGCCACCCGGTCGGCCCCGCCAGCACGAGCGGCCCAGGTGGCCCAGGCGCGCACCGAGCCCGGCGCCGCGGTGACCCGCCGCACCTACGCCCTGGCCCTGGTCACCGACCCGGCGTACGCCGCCTACTTCGGCACCGGCGGCCAGCCCGCCGACCCGGCGGTGGTGCTGGCCGAGAAGGTGACGCTGATGAACCGCGTCAACCAGGTCTACAACGACGACATGGCCATCCACCTGCAGATGGTCGACGGCAGCGAGGCGCTCAACCTCGACACCGCCGCCAAGGCCACCGAGCCCGGCGGCCCCTGCGGCGAGAGCCCCTGCTTCGAGGCCGCCGACCTCGAGACCGGTGGCTGCACCGGTGGCCTGCTCGACCGCAACGTCTTCGTCGCCGGCCAGCTGATCGGCGCCGACCGGTTCGACGTCGGCCACATCATGCTCGGCACCAACGGCGGCGGCGTGGCCTACCTCGGCGTCGTGGGCGAGGACCTCAAGGCCGGCGGCTGCACCGGGCTGCCGTTCCCCGAGGGCGACTTCATGGCCGTCGACTACGTGGCGCACGAGATGGGCCACCAGTTCGCCGGCAACCACACCTTCGATGGCGACCAGGGCGCCTGCTCGGGCCTGAACCGCAACCAGGGCACCTCCGTCGAGCCGGGCTCGGGCTCCTCGGTGATGGCCTACGCCGGCATCTGCGACGCCGACGACCTGCAGCCGCACACCGACCCCTACTTCTCGCAGCGCACCATCGACGAGTTCACCGCCCACGTCACCAAGGCGCCGACGAGCTACGGCGAGGAGCAGACGCTCACCTTCGGCGGCTTCGACACGCCCGGCGACACGGTCAACCTGCGCTACGAGGACCGCGTGACCTCGATCGTACGCGGCACCACGACCTACAACGTCCTCAACGTGACCCAGCAGATGCGCGCCCTCACCGGTGCCGCCGTGACCCTCGAGGGGTACGACGGCTCGGTGCTCAGCCTCAACGACGGCGGCTTCACCGTGCGCTGGCCCGACACCGACGACCACCCGCGCATCACCGTCACCGACACCACCGACGCCGGGGGCGACCCGCTCACGGCCTACGTCGGCGTGCCGGTCGAGGGCGGCCCGGCCACCAACCAGGGCTCGACCACGACCGTCACCGACAACCGCGCTCCGACGGTGACCGCCCCGGCCGACAAGACCATCCCGGTGCGCACCCCGTTCACGCTCACCGGCTCGGGCAGCGACGTCGACGGCGATCCGCTGCTCTACCTGTGGGAGCAGAACGACACGGGCGGCACCACCGGTCGGTCCCTGACCAGCAGCCGGACCTCCGGCCCGCTGTTCCGGGTCTTCGGCACCAGCGCCGACGTCTCGCTCGAGGACTCCCTGCTCTACGACTCGCCCGGCCAGAACGAGGCGAGCGGCGACCCGTCTCGCACCTTCCCCGACCTGGCCCAGGTGCTCGCCGGCACCACCAACGCCGCCACCGGCGCCTGCCCGGCCGTGAGCGGCGAGGAGGTCCCACCCGCCGTGCTGGACTGCTTCTCCGAGCTGCTGCCGACGGCCGCGCGCACCCTGCGCTTCCGGCTCACCGCCCGCGACCAGTTCCCCACCGGCGGCGGCACCCAGCACGACGACGTCGCCCTGACCGTGGGCTCGGCCGGGCCGTTCCGGGTCACCTCCCAGCCCGCCCCGGGCCAGGGCCAGCCGCAGACCACCGTGGTCGGCGGCAGCGCGGGCACCATCACCTGGGACGTCGCCGGCACCGCCGCGGCGGCGTACGCCCCGCAGGTGCGGATCACGCTGTCGACCGACGGCGGCGCGACCTTCCCGGTCGAGCTGGCCGCGAGCACGGCCAACGACGGCAGCCACGACGTCACCTGGCCGCAGGAGCGCACCAGCCGCGCGCGGGTGCGGGTCGAGGCGGTCGACAACTACTTCTTCGACGTCAACCGGGCCGACTTCGCCATCGAGCCCTCGCTCTCGGTCAGCGCCGGCTCCGAGACCGAGCAGGTCCAGCACAGCGACTCCTTCGACGAGCCGGTGGTGGTGACGCTCAGCGCCGCCCAGGTCGACGGCGACGAGCTGGCGCTCGAGGTCAGCGGCCTGGCCGGGCTCGGCGCGACCCGGGTCTCGGCGACCTCCGACGGGGCCCGCCCCGGCGTGGCCCGCTTCGAGGTCGACGGGCCGGTCACCGCCGACGTCGGCGACGCGGTCGTCACCCTGGCCGGCTCCGCGCCCGGCGGGCTGCAGGCCACCGACCGCCTCGACGTCACGGTGCTGGCCGAGGACGGCACGGTCGACTACACCGGCCCGACCACGGTGCGGGCCACCCAGGACCCGCAGCCGGTGGTGCTGAGCGCGAGCGTCGCCCAGGCCGACGACGGCGAGCCCGGCGACCTGACCACGGCGACGGTCGCCTTCGTCGACCGCGACGGCGGCGAGGTGCTGTGCTCCGACGCCCCCGACGCCCAGGGCCACGCGGAGTGCGCGGCCCTGCTCGACGTCGACGGCGCGAGCACGACCTACACCGTGGGCACCACGCTGGTGGGCCGCTTCGCGCGCGACGACCGGTCCGACGACACCGTCGTCACGGTGCTCTCGGGCAGCGCGGCGGCGCCGAGCACCACCATCAGGTCGGGCCCGGGCGAGGACTCCTTCCCGCGCAGCGGCACCGTGGTCTTCGAGCTGGCCTCCGACGACAGCGGGGCGAGCTACGACTGCACCCTCGACGGGGCAGAGGTCGACTGCGCCGACGGCGAGGCCAGGCTGGGCGGCCTGACCCAGGGCACGCACCGCTTCAGCGCCACGGCCCGCTCCGCGGGCGGGGCCACCGACCCCACCCCCGCGACGCGGACCTTCGGCACGCCCTTCTCGGCCGACCGGATCACCCAGGAGAGCGACGGCTGGAAGCTGCGCCGGGGCGGGCGCTACTACGCCAAGCGGTTCCTGCGCACCGGCAGCCGGGGCGAGGTGCTCGGCCTCGACGTGACCCGGGCGACGAAGATCGTGCTCGTCGCCACCAAGGCGCCCCGCCACGGCCGGGTCAGGGTGCTGCTCGACGGCAAGGTGCTCAAGAAGGCCGACCTGTCGCGCTCGCGCACCAAGAACGGTGCGGTCGTCACGGTCGCCCGATCCTCCAGCCCGCTGACCGGCCGGCTGCAGGTCAGGACCCTGCGCAACAGGACCATCAAGATCGAGGGGGTCGGCGTGATCAGCGCGGCCCCGGCGCGTCCGGCGCGGGACGCGGGGGTGTGAGGGGCTCCGGCTGGCAGCGCGGGCACCAGTAGATCGCCCTCTCGCGTCCGGGTGGGCCCTGCCGGTCCACCCGGACAGCCGTCGCGCACCGCCGGCAGGGCGAGCGCTCGCGGCGGTAGACCCACGTGCGCTGGCGCTCGCGCAGGTCGCCGGTGGTCGACTGCACGGCCCGCTCCTTGTTGAGCTGCAGCATCTGGCGCCCGCGGCGCACCGCCCGCGCGAGGTCGGGCACCTCACCGACCGGCAGCCTCGGGTGCAGGCCGGAGACGAAGCAGAGCTCTGCGACGTACATGTTGCCGAGCCCGGCGAGGCGGGTCTGGTCGCGCAGCGCGTCGCCCACCTCGCGGTCGGGCTCCTCGCGCAGCCGGCGCAGCGCCTCCTCCTCGTCCCAGTCGGGACCGAGCAGGTCGGGACCGAGGTGGCCGACCACCTGGTCCTCGTCGGCGGTGGGCAGCAGCTCGACGACACCGAGGGAGAAGCCGACGGCGGTGACCGTGTCGTCCCCGAGGACCACGCGGGCCTGGTAGGCCGGTCGCGACCAGCGGCGCCCCGGCGCCAGCACCCGCCACGCGCCCTCCATCTTGAGGTGGGTGTGCAGCGTCAGCGGCGGGCCGTCGGGCGGGTGCAACCGGGTGAGCAGGTGCTTGCCGCGCGAGACGGTCCCCTCGACCCGCGAGCCCACGAGGTCGGCCGTCGCGTGCTGCGGCACCCGCAGGTCGGCGACGGTGAGCACGTGGCCGGCCAGCGCCCGGTCGAGCAGCCGGGCGGCGCGGTAGACGGTGTCGCCCTCAGGCACGGCCGGTCCTCAGCCGCAGCCCCCGCGGGGTGGAGACGAAGCCGGCCGCGGTCAGCGCCTCGCGCAGCGGGGTGTCGCCCCGGCCCAGCAGCTGCTCGCCGTCGGCCTTCTCGACCGTCAGCCGCCCCAGCGCCCCGCGCCCGACGGCCTCGGCCAGCGCGGCGGCCGCGGGGTGCAGCAGGTCGGGCTCGTCGCTCCAGGTCAGCAGGGTGCGGCCGCCACGCTCGACGTAGAGCACCAGCCGCCCGTCGACGAGCACGACCATCGCCCCCGCCTTGCGGCCGGGCCGGTGCCCGCTCTCGGCGTCGTCGCGCGCGGGCCACGCGAGGGCGGCGCCGTAGGGGTTGGCCGGGTCGGTGGCGGCCAGCGCGATGGCCAGTGGTTCGCGCTCGCTCGGGTCGCCGGGTCCGGGGTCGCCGCCGACGGCCCCGTCGGCGAAGGTGCGCAACCGGTCGACCGCGCCGGCGGTGCCGAACTGGGCGGCGCCCAGCCCGTCGACGAAGTACCCCCGACGGCAGCGACCGGTGTCCTCGAAGGCCGAGAGCACCTTGTAGACGGCCGCGAAGCCGCCCGGCACCCGCTCGCTGACCACCGCGCCGCGGGTCACCACGCCGTGCCGGTCGAGCAGCCGCTCGGCCACGGCCTTGGCGCGCCGGGTCGGGTCAGGGTCGGTGCCCGGCAGCACCGCCCAGCGCCCCGCCGTCTCCGGGGGGCCGCCCCGCGCCGGGGTCAGCCGGGCCCCGGCGCCGGTGGTCGAGCCCATCCGCGGCGAGCCCATCCGGGCCCGCGGCGGTGGCCGCCGCGTGCGGTGGCTGGCGGTGCCGGTGCGGGTCAGCGCACGCAGCGGGGTCAGCGTGTCGTTGCTGACCCGCCCGGCCCACACCAGCTCCCACAGCGCCGCCGAGAGGGCCTGGTCGGTGGCCTCGACGCCGGCGGCGCGCACGGCGTCGGCGAGCTGGCGGAAGAAGTAGGCACCGCCGCCGGCGAGGGCGTCGAGGACCGCCTGCCCGGCCTCGGAGTGCTCGGGCACCTGCGCCTCGGGCAGGGTCAGCTCGGCGGAGTCGGCCAGGTGCAGCGAGACCCAGCCGTCGGAGCCCGGCAGGGTGCCGTGCCCGGCCCACACCACCTCGCCCGAGGCCGTCAGCTCGTCGAGGTACGACGTCTCGTAGTCGCGCACGCGCGCGGCCAGCACCAGCGGCTCGAGCGCCGAGGCCGGCACCGGGCAGCCGGCCAGCTGGTCGACCGCCGACAGCACACCGTCGACGCCGCGCAGGCCGCCGCGACCGCCGGCCCGACCACCGGGCCGACCACCGGGGGAGGGCGCCGCCGCCCACACGTGCTGCCAGGCGCCCAGGAAGCGGCCCAGCGCATCGGGCTCGACCGGCTCGACCTCCTTGCGCAGGCGGGCCAGCGAGCGGCGGCGCAGCTTGCGCAGGACCTCGGCGTCGCACCACTCGGTGCCCGAGCCCGACGGGCGGAACTCGCCGTCGAGCACCCGGCCCTGGGAGGCCAGGCGCTGCAGGGTCTGGCGGACCACCGCCGTGCCCAGCCCCAGGCGGGTCGCCACGTCGTCGACCGTGAACGGCCCGTGGGTGCGGGCGTGGCGCGAGACCAGGTCGCCGATCGGGTCGTCGACGGGGTCGGTGAAGGCGTCGGGGGTGCCCGGCGGGACCGGCACGCCCAGGCCGTCGCGCAGGCGGCCGACGTCCTCGATGGCGCACCAGCGCTCGGTGCCGCCCATCCGCACCTCGACGACGCGGCGGGCGGCCACCAGCTCGGCGGCCCAGGCGTCGACGTCGGCGTCGGGCACCGAGCGGGCCACGACCTCCTCGCGCGAGAGCGGCCCGAGCAGCCGCAGCAGGTCGGCCAGGCCCTCGGAGCCGCGAGCCCGGCGGTCCTCGGCGAGGCGCTGCAGCTCGGCCTCGACCTCCTCGAGCACGGCGGGGTCGAGCAGCTCGCGCAGCTCGGCGCGCCCCAGCAGCTCGGCCAGCAGGGCCTGGTCGAGGGAGAGCGCGGCGGCGCGGCGCTCGGCGATGGGGGAGTCGCCCTCGTAGACGAACTGGGCGACGTAGCCGAACAGCAGGCTGCGCGCGAAGGGCGAGGGCGCGTGGGTGGTGACGTCGGCGACCTGCACCTCGCGCCGGTCGACGCGGCGCATCAGCCCGATCAGGCTGGGCAGGTCGTAGACGTCCTGCAGGACCTCGCGCACCGCCTCGAGCACGATCGGGAAGGAGGGGTAGCGCGAGGCGACCTCGAGCAGCGCGGCCGAGCGCTGCCGCTGCTGCCACAGCGGGGAGCGGCGCCCCGGGTCGCGGCGCGGCAGCAGCAGCGCGCGGGCCGCGCACTCGCGGAAGCGGGAGGCGAACAGCGCGGACCCGCCGACCTCCTGGGTGACCAGGTCGTCGATCTCGTCGGGCTCGAAGACCACGACCTCGGCCCCGGGCGGCTCGGCGTCGGTGTCGGGGATCCGGATCACGATGCCGTCGTCGGAGGCGACCGCCTGGCCGTCGACGCCGTAGCGCTCGCGCAGGCGCGCGTTGATCGCCAGCGCCCACGGAGCGTGCACGGGCGTGCCGTAGGGGGAGTGCAGCACCAGGCGCCAGTCGCCGAGCTCGTCGCGGAAGCGCTCGACGAGCAGGGTGGTGTCGGTGGGCAGCAGGTTGGTGGCCTCGAGCTGCTCGTGGAAGTAGGTGACCAGGTTGCCCGCGGCGTACTCGTCGAGCCCGTTCTCCCGCGCCCGGGCCTCGGCCTTGGCGCGCGGCATCGACCCCAGCTCGCGGGTGAAGGCGCCGACCGCCGCGCCGAGCTCGGCCGGGCGGCCCAGGCTGTCGCCCTTCCAGAACGGCAGCCGCCCGGGGATGCCGGGGGCGGGAGTCACCAGCACCCGGTCGTGGGTGATGTCCTCGATGCGCCAGCTGGTGGCGCCCAGCGCGAAGACGTCGCCGACGCGGGACTCGTAGACCATCTCCTCGTCGAGCTCGCCGACCCGTCGGCCCGGCCCTTCGCCCCCGACGAGGAAGACGCCGAAGAGGCCGCGGTCGGGGATGGTGCCGCCGCTGGTGACGGCCAGCCGCTGCGCGCCGGGGCGCCCGGTCAGCTCGCCGGTGACGCGGTCCCACACGATGCGCGGGCGCAGCTCGGCGAACTCGTCGCTGGGGTAGCGCCCGGCGAGCAGGTCGAGCACGCCGTCGTACGCCGATCGCGGCAGCCCGGCGAAGGACGCCGAGCGCTTGAACAGCTCGAAGAGCTCGTCGACGCCCCACGGCTCGAGCGCGGTGGCGGCGACGACCTGCTGGGCGAGCACGTCGAGCGGGTTGGTGGGCACCCGCAGCGACTCGATCGCCCCCGACCGCATCCGCTCGACCGCCACCGCTGTCTGGGCCAGGTCGCCGCGGTGCTTGGGGAACAGCACGCCGCGCGAGACCTCGCCGACCTGGTGGCCGGCGCGCCCCACGCGCTGCAGGGCGCTGGCGACGCTGGGCGGCGACTCGATCTGCACGACGAGGTCGACCGCGCCCATGTCGATGCCGAGCTCGAGGCTGCTGGTGGCGACCACGGCCGGCAGCCGGCCGCGCTTGAGGTCGTCCTCGATGAGGGCGCGCTGCTCCTTGGAGACCGAGCCGTGGTGGGACTTGGCGATCACCGGTGCGCTGCCCTCGGTGGCGCCCGACTGGCCCATCGCCTGGGCCGGGACCTTGTCGCCCGGCGCGGGCTCGACCCCGGCACGCTCGGCGGCGATCTCGTTGAGCCGGGCGGTCAGCCGCTCGGAGAGCCGGCGGGAGTTGGCGAAGACGATGGTCGAGCTGTGCTGCTCGATCAGGTCGACCACGCGCTCCTCGACGTGCGGCCAGATGCTCGAGACCCGCTCGGCGCCGCCGCCCGGGTCGTCGTCGCCGGGAGCGTCGTCGAAGGCCCCGCCGGGGCTGGTCATGTCCTCGACCGGCACCACCACCGACAGGTCCCACTGCTTCTCGCTGGGCGGGGAGACGACCTCGACCGGGGCGGTGCCGCCGAGGTAGCGGGCGACCTCCTCGACCGGGCGCACCGTGGCGGACAGGCCGATGCGCTGCGCGGGCCGGTCGAGCAGCGCGTCGAGCCGCTCGAGCGAGACCCCCAGGTGGGCCCCGCGCTTGGTGCCGGCGACCGCGTGCACCTCGTCGACGATCACCGTCTGCACCCCGCGCAGCGCCTCGCGGGCCTGCGAGGTGAGCATCAGGAACAGCGACTCGGGCGTGGTGATCATGACGTCGGGGGGCGCGGTGACCATCTTGCGCCGGTCGGCGGCGCTGGTGTCGCCCGAGCGGACCCCCACCCGCACCTCGGGCAGCTCGGTGCCCAGGCGCGCGGCGGTGTGGCGGATGCCGGTCAGCGGGGCGCGCAGGTTGCGCTCGACGTCGACGGCCAGCGCCTTGAGGGGCGAGACGTAGAGGACCCGGCAGCGCTGCTGCTTGTCGCTGGGCGGGGGGTCGGTGAGCAGCCGGTCGATCGACCAGAGGAAGGCGCTCAGCGTCTTGCCCGAGCCCGTCGGGGCGACGACCAGCGCGTGCCGCCCGGCGCCGATGGCTTCCCACGCACCTGCCTGGGCGGGCGTGGGCACCGCGAACGCCGCCGCGAACCAGGTGCGGGTGGGCTCGCTGAAGCGCTCCAGGGCGGCGTGGGGGGCGACGACGTCGGGCACCGGGCAAGTCTGGCCCACGGCACCGACAACGGGTCCCACCCGTCAGGTCAGGTGCAGCTTCATGCCGTCGTGGCTGGCCACGTAGCCGAGCCGCTCGTAGAGGCGCCGGGCGCCGGGGCGGGACCGGTCGGTGCTCAGCTGCACCAGCCCGGCACCGTGGCTGCGGGCGTAGCCGGTGATCCACTCCAGCAGCTCGGTGCCCAGCCCGAGGTGGCGCACCGAGGAGGCCACCCGCACCGCCTCGACCTGCAGCCGCAGCGTCGCTCGTCGCGACAGGCCGGGCAGCATCGTCAGGTGCGCGGTGGCCACCACCTCGCCCTGCGGCGAGCGCACCGCGAGCAGCAGGTTGTCGGGCGAGCGGTCGATGCGGGCGAAGGCCCGCAGGTAGGGCTGCAGGTCGCCGCCCTCGCGCCCGCGGCCCAGCTCGTCGTCGGCCAGCAGCGACACGAGCGCCGGCACGTCGCCGCGGCGCGCGCGGGTGACGGCGTACGCCGTGCCGTCGACCTGGAGCACGCCCAGGCGCGAGGCGTCGTCGGTGATGCCCATCAGGAGGTCTCCTCACGTGTGCGGACCACCCGCGCGAACCTAGTCGCTGGTCGCCGTGGTGTCTGCCGGGCGCCCCGAAGAGGAGTCCCTAGAGTGTCCGCGTGCCCGACCACAGCGACCACAGCGCCCCCGGGCACCCGATGATCGAGGCCCGTGGGCTGCGCAAGAGCTTCGGCGCCTTCGAGGCGGTGCGCGGCATCGACGTCGAGGTGCAGCGGGGGGAGGCCTTCGGCTTCCTGGGCCCCAACGGGGCCGGCAAGTCCTCGACGATGCGCATGGTCGCGGCCGTCTCGCCGGTCACCGACGGGCGGCTGCGCATCCTGGGGCTCGACCCCGCCGTCGACGGGCCCGCCATCCGGGCCCGGATCGGGGTCTGCCCGCAGGAGGACACCCTCGACACCGAGCTGTCGGTGCGCGACAACCTCTACGTCTACGGCCGCTACTTCGGGATGGGGCGCCGCGAGGTGCGCGAGCGGGTCGGTGAGCTGCTGGACTTCGTGCAGCTCACCGACAAGGCCGACGCCCGCGTCGACGACCTCTCCGGTGGCATGAAGCGGCGCCTGACGATCGCCCGGTCGCTGGTGAACTCGCCCGAGCTGCTGCTCCTCGACGAGCCCACCACCGGGCTGGACCCGCAGGCGCGCCACGTGGTGTGGGAGCGGCTCTTCCGGCTCAAGCAGCAGGGCGTGACCCTGGTGCTGACCACCCACTACATGGACGAGGCCGAGCAGCTGACCGACCGGCTCGTGGTGATGGACAAGGGCCTCGTGGTCGCCGAGGGGTCGCCGCTGCAGCTGATCCGCGAGCACTCGACGCGCGAGGTCGCCGAGCTCCGGTTCGGCGTCGCCGAGCCGGGCGCGGGCCACGACCGGCACGTCGAGCGGGTCGCCGACCTCGCCGAGCGTGTGGAGGTGCTGCCCGACCGGCTGCTGCTCTACACCGCCGACGGCGAGGAGACCCTGGCCAAGGTGCACGAGCGCGGTCTCGAGCCGGTGGCCACCCTGGTGCGCCGCGCCACCCTCGAGGACGTCTTCCTGCGCCTGACCGGACGGACCCTGGTCGACTGATGAGCAACCCCGCACCCAGCAGCCCCGCACCGAGCAACCCGTCCGCGGGCAGCGCCCCGACCAGCACGCTGCGCGGCGCGCTGCGCCTGGTCGACTACTGGGCCACCGTCTACCGCCGCACCTGGCGCGGCAGCATCGTCTCCTCGTTCATCACCCCGCTGCTCTACGTGCTGGCGATGGGGGTGCTGCTGGGCGGCTTCGTCGAGGCCGACCCCGCCACGCTCGAGGGGGCGACGTCGTACCTCGCCTTCGTGGTGCCGGGCCTGGTCGCGGCGACCTCGATGACCACCGTCGTCGGCGAGGTCACCTACCCGGTGATGGCGATGGTGAAGTGGAACAAGACCTACTTCTCGATGACCGCCACCCCGCTCGGGGTGCGCGAGATCGCACTGGCCCACCTGGGCTTCGTGGCCTTCCGGGTCGCGGTGACCGCGGCGGTCTTCCTGGCCGTCACGGCGCCCTTCGGCGTCTACGAGTCGGCTCCCGGGGTGCTGGGCGCCTTCGTCGTGCAGGTCCTGCTCGGCATGGCCTTCGCGGTGCCGCTCTACGCCTTCGCGGCCGGGCTGCGCGACGAGACGGCCTTCTCGCTGGTCTTCCGGCTCGGGATGATCCCGATGTTCCTCTTCTCCGGTGCCTTCTTCCCGGTCGCCAACCTCGACGCGCCGCTCGAGGCCCTGGCGCGCGCGACGCCGCTGTGGCACGGCGTCGACCTGACCCGGATGCTCGTGCTGGGCGTGCCCGACTGGTCGATGGCGGCCGTGCACGTGGCCTACCTGCTCGCCCTGGTCGTGCTCGGCTGGTGGTGGGCCGTGCGCCGCCTGGCCCGACGGATGCAGCAGTGAGCGGCCCCGTGGGGGAGGCGGCGACATGGTGGTGACCGCGAGCACCGGGCTGATCCTGCAGCGCAACTTCCTGGCCTACCGCCGGGTCTGGTGGATCTTCGCCACCGGCTTCCTCGAGCCCGTCTTCTACCTCTTCTCGATCGGCGTCGGCGTCGGCGCGCTCATCAGCGGCTTCGAGGTCGGCGGCCGCGAGATCCCGTACGCCGAGTTCGTCGCGCCCGGGATGCTCGCGGCGTCGGCGATGAACGGCGCCGTGCTCGACTCGACCTTCAACTTCTTCTTCAAGCTCAAGTACTCCAAGCTCTTCGACCAGATGCTGGCCACGCCGCTGACCACGACCGACATCGCCCGCGGCGAGCTGGCCTGGTCGCTGCTGCGCGGAGGTGTCTACTCGCTCGGCTTCCTGCTGGTGATGCTGTCGATGGGACTGGTCTCGTCGTGGTGGGCGGTGCTGGTGCTGCCGGCCGCGCTGCTCATCGGGCTGGCCTTCGGCGCGGTGGCGATGGCGCTGACGACGTACATGCGCTCCTGGCAGGACTTCGAGCTGGTCACCCTCTCGACGCTGCCGATGTTCCTGTTCTCCGCGACCTTCTTCCCGGTCACCACCTACCCCGGGGTGCTGCGCTGGGTCGTGGAGGCCACGCCGCTCTACCGGGGCGTGGTGCTGTGCCGCGAGCTGACCACGGGCGTGGTCACGTGGGACTCCGCGGTCTCGGTGGTCTACCTGGTGGCGATGGGGCTGGCCGGGCTCCTGGTCGCCCGGCGACGCCTCGACTCGCTGCTGCTCACCTAGCCCCCGCACAATGGGCACGTGAGGCACACGGAGTTCTGGGCACGGCTCGACGAGGCGCTGGGCAGGGAGTCGTCGGGCTCCTGGGCCGAGCTGTTCGTGATCAACGAGCTCGGCGGCCGGACCACCCGCCAGGCCATCGACGACGGCATCGAGCCCAAGCGGGTCTGGGCCGCAGTCTGGCGCGTGCTCGAGCTGCCCGAGCGCTACCGGTGACCACGCCCGGGGTGCGGCAGGCGGCCCTCCAGCGGCGCACCGTGGCCACGCTGGTGGTGACCCAGGCCGTCGGCGCGGTCGGCATCACCATCGGCATCGCGACCGCCTCGCTGCTGGCCCGCGACATCTCCGGCAGCGAGGGACAGGCGGGGCTGGCGCAGACCTTCCAGGTGCTCGGCGCCGCCCTGGCCTCCTACGTGCTGGCCCGGGTGATGGCGCTGCACGGGCGCCGGCCCGGCCTGACCACCGGCTACCTGCTCGGCGCGAGCGGGGCCGTGCTCGCCGTGGTCGCCGGCAGCATCGGCTCGATGGCGCTGCTCCTGCTCGGCGCGGTGCTGCTGGGCTCGACCACCGCCGCCAACAACGCCGCCAGGTACGCCGCCACCGACCTGGCCGAGCCCGCCCAGCGGGGCCGGGCGCTGGCCGTCGTGGTGTGGGCGACCACCATCGGCGCCGTGGCCGGGCCCAACCTGACCGGCCCCGCCGCGGCGCTCGCCCGGCTGCTGGGTCTGCCCGAGCTGACCGGTCCCTTCGCCCTGGGCAGCATCGGGATGCTGCTGGCCGCCGCGGTGGTCAGCACCTTCCTGCGACCCGACCCGCTGCTGGTGGCCCGCGAGGTCGCCGGCACCGCCGGGCTGGTCCCCTCGGGCACCTCGTGGGGACGGGTCCGCCGGTCGGTGCGCGAGCGCCCGGTGCTGCTCGCCGCGGTCGTCGCGCTCGCGGGCGCGCACGCGGCCATGGTCGCGGTGATGGTGATGACGCCGCTGCACATGGAGCACGGCGGCGCCGAGCTGCGAGTCATCGGCGTGGTGATCAGCGTGCACGTGCTGGGCATGTTCGCCTTCGCCCCGCTGGTGGGCTGGCTGGCCGACACGGCCGGCCGCCCGCTCACCCTGGGCGCCGGCGGCGGCGTCCTCGTCGTCGCGCTGGGGTTCTCGGCGGCCGCGCCCGAGGGGTCCTCGTGGCAGATCTTCGGCGGGCTCTTCCTGCTGGGGCTGGGCTGGTCCTTCGCCACGGTGGCCGCCTCGACGCTGATCGCCGACCACGCGCCGCTCGACGCCCGCGCCGACGTGCAGGGCTCGGCCGACCTGGTGATGAACCTGGTCGCCGCGGCGGGCGGCGGGCTGGCCGGCGTCGTCGTCGCGCTCGCCGGCTACCCGGCCCTCTCGTTGACCGCCGTCGGGCTCGCGCTGGTGGTGCTCGGCGCCGGCGTGGCCGCACACCGCCTCACCCCCGTGGCGGCCCCGGGGGCCCCGGCCGACCTGGCACAGTGACGCCCATGAGCCAGACGCGTGCTGACGTCGCCGTGATCGGCGGCACCGGTTTCTACTCCTTCCTCGAGGACCCCGAGACGGTCCGCGTCGAGACGCCGTACGGCGACCCCTCGGCGCCGGTCTCGATCGGCACGGTCGCCGGGCGGCGGGTGGCGTTCCTGCCCCGCCACGGCACCTCCCACGAGTACGCGCCGCACACCATCCCCTACCGCGCCAACCAGTGGGCGCTGCGCTCCCTGGGCGTGCGCCAGGTGCTGGCGCCCTGCGCCGTGGGCGGGCTGCGCGCCGACGTGGCGCCCGGTGACGTGGTGGTGCCCGACCAGATGGTCGACCGCACCTACCGCCGGGTGCCGTCGTACGTCGAGGGCGGCGCGGTGCACCTGCCCTTCGGCGACCCCTACTGCGGCCGGCTCGCCGGGGCGGTGACCGGGGCGGCCGACGACGTGCGCCACGGCGGCACGATGGTCATCGTCGAGGGCCCCCGCTTCTCCACGCGCGCCGAGTCGCGCCACTACGCCGAGCAGGGCTGGTCGCTGATCAACATGACCGGGCACCCCGAGGCCGCGCTGGCCCGCGAGATGCTGCAGTGCTACACCCCGATCGCGCTGGTCACCGACATGGACGCCGGTGCCGAGAGCGGCGAGGGGGTCGGCCAGGCCGAGGTCTTCGCCCGCTTCAAGGCCAACCTCGAGCGGCTCACCGGGCTGCTCGCCGCGGCCATCGAGGCGTTGCCCGACCCCGACGGCTGCTCCTGCTCGACCTGGGCCGACGACCTCGAGCTCACCTACCAGGTGCCCGCCCGGTGAAGGTCCTGCTGACCGGCTCGGCCGGGTTCATCGGCGGCGCGATCGCCGACCGGCTCGAGGCCGCCGGCGACGAGGTGGTGCGCGTCGACCTGATGCTCGAGAAGGCGCACGGCGCCACCAGCGCGCCCGCCGGCACCCACCAGCTCGACGTGCGCGACGCCGACGCCTGGCCCGACCTGCTGCGCGGGGTCGACGTGGTGTGCCACCAGGCCGCGATGGTCGGCGCCGGCGTCACCGTCGCCGACCTGCCGCTCTACGCCGGCCACAACGACCTCGGCACCGCGGTGCTGCTCGCCGCGATGCACGAGGCGGGCGTGCACCGGCTGGTGCAGGCCTCGAGCATGGTCGTCTACGGCGAGGGCCGCTACACCTGCGCCGAGCACGGCGAGCAGGTGCCGGCCACCCGTCCCCGCGAGGCGCTGGAGGCCGGCCGCTTCGAGAACCCCTGCCCCGTCTGCGGCGAGCCGCTGGCCTGGGCGCTGGTCGACGAGGACGCGCGCCTCGAGCCGCGCTCGAGCTACGCGGCCAGCAAGGTTGCCCAGGAGCACTACGCCATCGCCTGGGTGCGCCAGGCCGGCGCCGCGGCCCTGTCGCTGCGCTACCACAACGTCTACGGCCCCCGGATGCCGCGCGACACGCCCTACTCGGGCGTGGCGGCGATGTTCCGCTCCTCCCTCGAGCGCGGCGAGGCGCCCCAGGTCTTCGAGGACGGCCGGCAGGTGCGCGACTTCGTGCACGTCGAGGACGTCGCGCGCGCCAACGTGGCCGCGCTGCGTGCGGTGCTCGGGGAGCCCGAGGGCCACCACCGCGCCTACAACGTGGCCTCGGGGCACCCGATCGGCATCCGCGACGTCGCGTCGCTGGTCGCCCGCGGCACCGGCAGCGACATCGCGCCCGAGGTCACCGGGGGCTACCGCCTCGGCGACGTGCGCCACGTCGTCGCCTCGCCCCGGCGGGCCGCCGACGAGCTGGGCTTCACCGCGGAGATCCACCCCGACCAGGGGCTGCCCGCCTTCGCCACCGCCCCGCTGCGCGACTGACCCGGCCCTGACGTCGCGCCGACCCGGCCCAGATCTCACGCCGACCCGGCCCGAACTTCCCGTCGGGCCGGGTCACCACGACGTGTAGAGCAGGTGCTGGACCACCAGCGCCCACGCGACCTGCAGCGCCAGGCCCCAGCGCCGCCAGGCATCGGGCAGCAGCGCCACGGCGATCGTCAGCCACGGCATGAACGGCAGCCAGATCCGCTCGACCTCCGACTTGCTCATCCGCGACACGTCGGCGACCACGATGGCCAGCACCGCGCCCAGCACCAGCACGGCCACCGCCCGCGCGCCCACGCCCAGGGCGTCGCCGCGCAGCAGCCGGGCACGGGCGCCCGCGTGCGCCAGCGCCGCGCCGACCAGCGGGCCGGCGCTGACGGCCAGGGCGGCCAGGTTGCCCCACATCCAGTACCAGGCGGGCCGGTCGGCGGCGATGCCGTCCCAGTAGCGCTCGGTCAGCACCGGGTAGGCCTCCCACCAGGCGAAGCCGGCCGCCGCCATGGCCAGCACGGGCACCAGCGCCGCGACCACCGCCACCGGCAGCGGGCGCCACGACCGGGCCGCCACCAGCACCGCGAGCGCGACCAGCCCCATCAGCGCCATCCCGTAGGAGAGCAGCACGCTGCAGCCGAGCACGAGCCCCGCGCCCACCGCCCAGCCGATCCACCGGCGCTCGCGCTCCACCGCGGCCCGCGCCAGCAGCGCCAGCCCGGCGGCGGTCACGGCGGTGAAGATCGCGTCGGCCGAGACGGCCATGAACACCGCGGCGGGGGAGAGCACCAGGAAGGGCGCGGCGCGCCGGGCGAGCACCTCGGCGTCGAGGGTGCGCAGCAGCGCGAGCACCGAGACGACCGTCGTGGCCCCGACGGCGGTGACCACCAGCCCGGCCGCGAAGGAGCCCCCGAGGCCGACCCGCACCAGACCGACGAAGAACAGCAGCGCGAGCGGAGGGTGCCCCGCCGCCTGGGTGGGCCAGTTGTCGGGGTGGCTGTAGGGGATGCGGTCGGCGTAGGTGCGCAGCATCTGCGGCACGTCGTCGACCTCGCGGGCGCTGGGCAGGTACTCGCTGGAGTGGTCGAGCACCCGCGAGATCCCCTCGCTGCCGTCGACGAACGCGAGCGCGAGCATCCACGCCAGCGCCACGGCGTACGACGTCAGCAGCAGGCGCCCCCACGAGGCGACGGCGGCGTGGCGGGGCAGCCAGGTCAGGCCCAGGAGCCCCACGAGCAGCGCGGGCGCGGTGCCCGGCCCCACGAGCTTGGGATCCCAGAAGCCGTGCAGCGGCGGCGAGGCCCACGGGTGCGCGGACCGGCTGGCCCGGCCCTCGAGGCCCTGCTGCCGAGGATCCCCTCCGAGTTCGCCGTCATCGTCGTCGACAACGGCTCGCGCGACGCGACCGCCGAGATCGCCGCCCGGCTGGGTGCCACCGTCGTGCACGAGAGCGTGCCCGGCTACGGCGCGGCGGTGCACGCCGGCCTGCTGGCCGCCACCCACGACTACGTCGCGTTCATGGACGGCGACGGCAGCTTCGACCCCGACGAGCTGCTGGTGCTGCTCGACGACGTCACCTCGGGGCGCGCCGACGTCGCCGTCGGGCGCCGGCGACCGGTCACCCGAGGGGTGTGGCCGTGGCACGCCCGGCTGGGCAACGCTCTGATCGTCGCCTGGTTGAGACGGAGGATCGCGATGGCCGCGCACGACATCGCCCCCATGCGGGTGGCCCGCCGCCAGGCGCTGCTCGACCTCGGCGTCGAGGACCGGCGCTTCGGCTACCCCGTCGAGCTGCTGCAGAAGCTCACCATCGCCGGCTGGCGGGTCAGCGAGCACGACGTCGCCTACCACCCGCGCGCCGAGGGCACCCGGTCGAAGGTGTCCGGCTCGGTCAAGGGCACCCTGCGCACCGCACGCGACTTCTGGAAGGTGCTCTCGTGACGGCCGAGCACGACCCGGCCGTGCCGCCCCGGGTGCTGGTCGTGGCCAAGGCCCCCGTCGCCGGTCGCGTCAAGACCCGACTGGGCGCCGACATCGGCGACGACGCCGCCGCCGAGGTCGCCGCCGCCTGCCTGCTCGACACGATCGAGGCCGCCACCGCGGCCGTGGGTGCCGAGCGCTGCCACCTCAGCCTGGCCGGCGACCTCGCCGAGGCCGTGCGCGGTGACGAGATCCTGGCCGCGACCGCGGGCTGGCGCACCACGCCCCAGGTCGGCGACGGCTTCGACGAGCGGCTGGCCCACGCCCACGCCGCCGTGGCCGCCAGCGGTCCGGGAGCGGTGGTGCAGGTCGGCATGGACACCCCGCAGGTCAGCCCCGCGCACCTCCTCGAGGCGGCCGCGCCGCTGGCCACCCACGACGCGGTGCTCGGCCCTGCCGACGACGGCGGCTGGTGGGTGCTGGCCCTGCGCGACCCGGCCGACGCCGCCGTGCTCGCCGGCGTCGCCATGTCCACCCCGACGACGTACGACGACACGAGGACGGCGCTGCTGGGCGCCGGGCTGTCGGTGGCCGGCACCGCCACGCTCAACGACGTCGACACCGTCGCCGACGCCGAGGCGGTGCTGGCCGCCGTCGCGCCCGGCAGCCGGTTCGGCGATGCCTGGCGCGGGCGGATGCCCTCGTGAGCACGCGCGACGAGCCCTTCACCAGCGTCTTCTCCCGGGCCCTGCGCGGTGACGCCTGCCGGGTCGTGGGACTCGACGGCGGCCCCTCCGACCTGCCGATGGGGGAGTGGACCCGCGAGGCCGACCCCGACGACCTGCTGCTGCTGGGCCACTGCGAGGGACCCACGCTCGACATCGGGTGCGGGCCCGGCCGGATGGCCGCGGCGCTGGCCCGCCTGGGCCACGCGGTGCTGGGCATCGACGTGGTGCCCGAGGCCGTCGAGCAGACCCGCCGCCGCGGCGCGAGCGCGCTGCAGCGCGACCTCTTCGACACCCTGCCCGGGGAGGGGCGCTGGGAGACGGCGCTGCTGGCCGACGGCAACGTCGGCATCGGCGGCGACCCGGCCACCCTGCTGGCCCGCACCCGCGACCTGGTGCTCGGCCACGGCCGCGTCGTCGTCGAGCTCGCCGCGCCCGGGGTGGCGATGAGCACCCGGTGGGTCAGCCTCGAGACCGGCGAGGTGCGCAGCCGCCCGTTCCTGTGGTCGGTGGTGGGGGTCGACGACATCCACGACGTGGCCCGCGAGGCCGGTCTCGTCGTGCGCTCCTGCGGCGTCCTGGGTGCCAGCGCCCGGTGGGTCGCTGTGCTGGTCGCCACGCGATGAGGACAGCGTCGTAGGGTCGGGGTCGTGAAGGCACCCCCGAGCCTGCCCGACCAGCACTCCTTCTCGTCGCGGCTGCGCAGCGCAGCGGTCTCGGCCCGGGTCGGCACCGCGCTCGCGGTCTGCTTCGGGCTGGCCTTCCTGACCGGCCTGGTCAGCCACTACGCGCAGAACCCCTCCCAGCCGGTCCCGTTCCCGACCAGCCCGGCGTGGGGCTACCGGTTCACGCAGGGCCTGCACGTCATCAGCGGCACCGCCGCGGTGCCGCTGCTGCTGGTCAAGCTCTGGACCGTCTACCCGCTGCTGCTGGCCCGGCCCTCGCTGCGGCTGCGGCGCCTGGTCGTCGAGCTGGCCGAGAAGCTCTCGATCCTGCTGCTGGTGGGGGCCGCGCTGTTCCTGCTGGTCACCGGGCTGCAGAACATCAGCCACTGGTACCCCTGGGCCTTCTCCTTCCGCTCCACGCACTACGCGATGGCGTGGATCGCCATCGGGGCGCTGGTGCTGCACGTCGCGGTCAAGCTGCCGCTGGTGCGCCACGCCCTGACCCACGACGTCGACGACACCGAGCTCGACCGGCCGGGCGCGACCCGGCCGGGCCCGCTGAGCCGCCGCGGCCTCCTGCGCGCGACCTGGCTGGCCACCGGAGCGGTGGTGCTGGCCACGGCCGGCTCCACGGTGCCCCTCCTGCGCCGGGTCTCGGTGCTGGCGGTGCGCTCGGGCGAGGGTCCGCAGGGGGTGCCGATCAACAAGACCGCCGAGGACGCCGGGGTCACCGACGCCGCCCGCGACCCGGGGTGGCGCCTCGAGGTCGTCAACGACACCCGCAGCGTGTCCCTGACCCGCGACGACCTGCTCGCGCTGCCGCAGCGCACCGAGGAGCTGCCGATCGCCTGCGTCGAGGGCTGGAGCGCCTCGGGCACGTGGTCGGGCGTGCGGCTGCGCGACCTCCTCGACCTGGTCGAGGCGCCGCGCGACGCCGAGGTGGTCCTCACCTCGCTGCAGGAGTCGGGCCCGTTCCGGGTGACGCTGCTGCAGTCCGGCTTCGTCGACGACGACCGCACCCTGGTCGCCCTGGGGCTCTCGGGCGAGGAGCTCGACCTCGACCACGGCTACCCGGCGCGGCTCATCGCGCCCAACCGCCCGGGCGTGCTGCAGACCAAGTGGCTGGCGCGGGTCGAGGTGCGCACGTGAGCCCCGGGCGGCTCGTCCTGGGCGGCGTCGGCGCGCTCGTCACGGCGTACGGCGCCTGGCTGCTGTGGTCGCGCCGGGAGCCGGCCGACGTGCTCGACGCCGCGGTGTGGGCCGGCGGGGCGGTGCTGGTGCACGACGTGGTGCTCTCGGTCGCGCTGCTGCTGCTCGGGCTGGTGGTGTCGCGGGTGGTCCCGCCGCTCGCGCGCGGACCGGTCGTCGCCGGGGCGGTGGTCCTGGGGGCGCTGACCCTGGTCGCGGTGCCGGTGCTGGGCGGCTTCGGCCGCACCACCGACCCCACCAACCAGACGTTGCTGGACCGCGACTACACGCTGGGGTGGCTGGGACTCGTGGGGCTGGTGGTGGTCGTGGTGCTGGTGTCGTCGGTGCTGCGGGCCCGCCGGGCCCGACGCACTGCCGACACGCCGACCTGACCTCCCACCTCGAACAGGTGTTCGGCATAGAGTGGGTGCACAGGTGACGCGCAGGACGCCGTCCTCCACAGGCCCGGGGCTCCGGGTCGGACTTGTCGGCGGTCCCCTCTAGCGTCGGCCACGACGACAGACAACTGGGACGACCGCGGTGCCGCAGGCGCCGCCCACGGACGGAGACATCATGGCTGGTGCAGACCGCGACAAGGCGCTCGACGCCGCGCTGCTCAACATCGAGAAGCAGTTCGGCAAGGGCTCGGTGATGCGCCTCGGTGACGAGACGCGCGCCCCCCTCGAGGTGATCCCCACGGGCTCGATCGCCCTCGACGTGGCGCTGGGCCTGGGTGGCCTGCCCCGCGGGCGGGTGGTGGAGATCTACGGCCCGGAGTCCTCGGGCAAGACGACGGTCGCCCTGCACGCGGTGGCCAACGCCCAGCGTGGCGGCGGCATCGTCGCCTTCATCGACGCCGAGCACGCGCTCGACCCCGAGTACGCCAAGAACCTGGGCGTCGACACCGACGCGCTGCTGGTCTCCCAGCCCGACTCCGGTGAGCAGGCGCTCGAGATCGCCGACATGCTGGTCCGCTCGGGTGCCCTCGACCTGATCGTCATCGACTCGGTCGCGGCCCTGGTGCCCCGGGCCGAGATCGAGGGCGAGATGGGCGACAGCCACGTCGGTCTGCAGGCCCGCCTGATGAGCCAGGCGCTGCGCAAGATGACCGGTGCGCTGAACAACTCCGGCACCACCGCGATCTTCATCAACCAGCTGCGCGAGAAGATCGGCGTGATGTTCGGCTCGCCCGAGACCACCACCGGTGGCCGGGCGCTGAAGTTCTACTCCTCGGTGCGCCTCGACGTGCGCCGCATCGAGACGCTCAAGGACGGCCAGGACATGGTCGGCAACCGGACCCGCTGCAAGGTCGTGAAGAACAAGGTCGCGCCGCCGTTCAAGCAGGCCGAGTTCGACATCATGTACGGCAAGGGCATCAGCCGCGAGGGCGGCCTGATCGACGTCGGCGTCGAGGCGGGCCTCGTGCGCAAGGCCGGTGCCTGGTACACCTACGACGGCGACCAGCTGGGCCAGGGCAAGGAGAACGCGCGGACCTTCCTGCGCGACAACCCCGACCTGGCCAACGAGCTGGAGAAGAAGATCCTCGAGAAGCTCGGCGTCGGTCCGCAGGTCGATGCCGAGGCACCCGCCGAGGCCGACCCGGTGGGCGTCGACGACTTCTGAGCCGGAGGCACGACGTGGGTGAGCTGCACGAGGACCGTCCGCCGCCCGACTGGGCGGGGGACGTGTCCCTCGGCGTGGACGCCTGGACCCAGCGCGCGGAGCCGGCGAGCCCACCACCGGCCGTGCCGGCCGACCCGGTCGCCGACGGCCCGGAGGCCGACCCCGAGTCGGTGGCGCGCACGATCCTGCTCGACCAGCTGACCGGGCGCGCGCGCAGCCGCAAGGAGCTGGCCGACAAGCTGGCCGCCAAGCTGGTCCCCGACGAGATCGCCACCCGGCTGCTCGACCGCTTCGAGGAGGTCGGCCTGGTCGACGACGAGGCCTTCGCCCGGGCCTGGGTCGCGGCCCGCGGGCCGGGGGAGCACGCCACCGGTCGACGCCTGGCCCCTCGCGCGCTGGCCCAGGAGCTGCGCCGCAAGGGCGTCGACGACGCCCTGGTCAAGGAGGTGCTCGAGGACGTCGACCCAGACGACGAGGAGCAGTCCGCGCGGGTGCTGGTGCGCAAGAAGCTGCGCTCGCTGGCCCGGGTCGACGACACGACCGCGACCCGGCGGCTGGTGGGGATGCTGGCGCGCAAGGGCTACGGCTCCTCGCTGGCCTTCTCGGTGGTGCGCGAGGAGCTCGCCGCCTCCGACCGCGGCGACGACGACTGAGGCCGCCTCGGCGAGGTGGCAGGATGCCCGGGTGATCGCCGAGCACCTGCGCCTGCCACCGGGCCCCGTCGACCTGTCCGCGCTGCCCACCGACGCCACGCCCGGCTTCGACGGCGGCAAGTCCGAGGGCCAGGAGGCGCTCGAGACGTTGGGCGAGGAGCTCAGCGACCTGCAGGAGCGTCTCTACGCCGAGGGCCGCAGCGGCGGCGCGCGCAGCGTGCTGCTGGTGCTGCAGGGCATGGACACCTCGGGCAAGGGCGGCGTGGTTCGGCACACGGTCTCCCTGGTCGACCCCCAGGGCGTGCAGGTCACCGCCTTCGCCGGCCCCACCGAGGAGGAGCTGGCCCACGACTTCCTGTGGCGGGTGCGCCGCGCGCTGCCGTCCCCGGGTCGCATCGGCGTCTTCGACCGCTCCCACTACGAGGACGTGCTGGTGGCCAAGGTGCGCGCCCTGGCCGAGCCCGAGGAGGTCGAGCGACGCTACGAGGCCATCAACGAGCTCGAGGCCGAGCTGCTGGCCGCCGGCACGCCGGTGCTCAAGTGCTTCCTGCACATCTCGCCCGACGAGCAGCGCGAGCGCCTGCTCAAGCGCCTCGACCGGCCCGACAAGCACTGGAAGTTCGACCCGGTCGACATCGACGACCGCCAGCGCTGGCCCGAGTACCGCGCCGCCTACGAGACCGCGCTCGAGCGCACCAACACCGAGGTCGCGCCCTGGTACGTCGTGCCGGCCGACAAGAAGTGGTACCGCAACCTGGCCGTCGGGCTGCTGCTGCGCGACACGCTGGTGCACCTGGCCCCGACCTGGCCCACCACCGACGTCGACGTCGAGGCCCAGCGCCGGCGGCTGCTCGACGAGGAGCCGGTGCGGTGAGCGCGCCGACCACGTCGGGGCCGCAGACCGCCCCGCTGGCGCGGGTGGCGGTCTCCCGCTACGTCACCCCGCTGCGCGAGGGCGGCAGCCTCCCGGGCATCGTCGAGGCCGACGACCTCGGCACCTACGTCTGCAAGTTCCGCGGGGCCGGCCAGGGCCTGCGGGTGCTGGTCGCCGAGGTCCTGGTGGCCGAGATCGCGCGTCGGATCGGACTGCGGACCCCGCGCCTGGTGGTGCTCGACCTCGACGACGAGCTGGCCCGCTACGAGGCCGACGAGGAGGTCCAGGACCTGCTGCGCTCGAGCGTGGGCACCAACCTCGGCGTCGACTTCCTGCCCGGCTCCTTCGGCTTCGACGGCACGCTGCCGTCGGGCTCGGGCCCCGACGAGGCCGCCCGGGTGCTGTGGCTCGACGCCTTCACCGCCAACGTCGACCGGTCGTGGCGCAACCCCAACCTGCTGGTCTGGCACGACGACCTGTGGGTCATCGACCACGGTGCGTCGCTGTACTTCCACCACGGGTGGCCCGGCGGCAGCCTGGAGCGTCCCGGCGCCGGCGAGCGGTTCGCCCAGCAGCCGTGGAGCGTCGACGACCACGCGCTCGTCGACCACCTCGACCGGCTCCCGGCCGCGGACGAGGAGATCAGCGCCCTGCTGGGTGTCGACGACCTGGCCGCGGTGCTGGCCACGGTGCCCGACGAGTGGCTCGAGCCGGTGCCCGGCGCCGAGACGCCCGGCGAGGTGCGCGCGGCGTACGTCGACCTGCTCGCGGCCCGCCTGGCCACCCGCGCCTGGCTCCCGGCGACGGACTCCGCGCGATGAGCCCCACCGCCCCGGTGGCCTACCAGTACGTCACGCTGCGCTGCGTGCCGCGCGTGGACCGCGAGGAGTTCCTCAACGTCGGCGTGGTCGTCTACGCCCAGGCCCACGACTACCTCGACGCCGCCTGGCACGTCGACCGCGACCGGCTGAGCGCGCTCGACCCCGCCCTCGACCTCGACCGGGTGTGCGAGGCGCTCGAGGTGGTGCGTGCGGTGTGCGCCGGCGACGCCGCCACCAGCGCCGCGGCGGGCCACCCGCTGAGCCAGCGCTTCGGCTTCCTCAAGGCGCCGCGCAGCACCGTGCTGCAGCCCGGACCGGTGCACGGCGGCCTGACCCGCGACCCGGCGCGCCAGCTCGAGCACCTGCTGGAGCGCCTGGTCCTCTGACCGGGGTCAGCCCGGTTCGGTCCGGGTCAGACCGGGACGAGCTCGACCGCGCCGACCGCGTAGCGCGCCAGCACGGCGCGGGCGATCTCGGGGTGCGCCCCCAGCGGCTCGGAGACCGCGACCGCGCCGGCCTCGAGGGAGAGCTCGGCGGCCCGGTCGGGCAGGAAGCCGGGGGCCAGGAAGAGCGAGGCGACCGCGATGTGGCGCCGGCCCTCGGCACGGAAGGCGCGCACCGCCTCGCCGGCGGCAGGCGGGGCCGCGGAGGCGAAGGCGGCGGTGACCGGCAGCTTGTGGTGGGCGCCCCACAGGCGGGCCATCCGGGCCACGCTCTGGTTGGCCAGCGCGTCGCTCGAGCCGGCGGCGACCAGCACCAGCGCGTCGAGCTCGCGCACCCGCGAGCGCTGCAGCGCCTCGCGCATCCGCACGTCGAGCACCTCGAGGAACGAGGTCTCCAGGCCCAGCACCTTGGTGGCGCGGATCTTCAGGTCGGGGTGCCGCTCGGTGGCGGCGGCGATGACCGCCGGCACGTCGACCTTGGCGTGGTAGGCCTCGGTGAGCAGCAGCGGCACGACGACGATCTCGTCGTGCCCGGCGCGCACGAGCCGGTCGACGACTGTCTGGAAGGACGGCTTGGCCAGCTCGAGGAAGGCCTTCTCGATGCGCAGGTCGGGGCGGGTGGCGCGGACCTCGTCGACGAGGGCGCCGATGGTCTCGGCGGAGCGCGGGTCGCGGCTGCCGTGGGCCAGGGCCACCAGGGCGGGAGCGGTCATGAGAGGGACCTCCTCGGGTCGTGCCGGGCGTTGGGGTACGTGGGGCGGGTGCTGCTCATGCGTGGATCCCGCACTCGGTCTTGCTGGTGCCGGCCCACCGGCCGCTGCGGGCGTCGGCGCCGGGGGCGACGCGCCGGGTGCAGGGCCAGCAGCCGATGGAGGGGTAGCCGTCGTGGACCAACGGGTTCACCAGCACCCCGTTCTCGGCGATGTAGGTCTCGACCTGCTCGTCGGACCAGCGGGCGATGGGGGAGACCTTGACCTTCTGCTTGCGCGCGTCCCAGCCGATGACGGGTGCGATCACCCGGTCGTGGGTCTCGGCGCGCCGCAGCCCCGTCGCCCACGCGTCGTACGACGCGAGCGTGCGGCGCAGCGGCTCGACCTTGCGCATCGCGCAGCAGCGGTCGGGGTCGGTGCGGTAGAGGTCGGGGCCGTGCTGGGCGTCCTGCTCGGCGACGCTGAGCTCGGGCCGCACGGTGCGCAGGGTGACGTCGAGGGTCGCCTCGACGGCGTCGCGGGTGCCGATGGTCTCGACGAAGTGGTAGCCGGTGTCGAGGAAGACCACGTCGATGCCGGGCACCACCTTCGAGGCCAGGTGGGCCAGCACCGCGTCGCCCATCGAGGAGGTGATGGCGAAGCGGTCGCCGAAGGTGGCCGCGGCCCACTCGATGATGGTCTCGGCCGGCGCGAGCTCGAGCTCGGCGCCCCAGTGCGACACGATCTCGCGCAGCTCCTCGGGGCTGCGCCCCTCGGTGCTGGTGGCCCGGTTGGCCCGCGCGGCGCGCGTGGTCGCGGTGCTCACGCCGGGCCGCCGTCGGCCGTCGGGCCGGGGCGCAGCTGGCCCAGCATCTTGAGCGAGAAGGCACGCAGGCACGAGCGGCAGGCCCACTGGCCGTGCGGCGAGCTGACCTCGCCGTCGGCGTCGACCACCTCGTGCGGGCGCAGGTCGTCGTCGCCGCAGTAGGGGCACTGGTAGGGCACCGCGCGCTCGCTCATGCGGGCACCTCCGCCTCGCCGCGCAGCAGTGCCTCGTCGGCGCGGGCCACCCAGTCGGCGAAGGGCTCCTCGGGCCCGGTGCGGTCGGCCAGGTAGTGCGAGACGACCGCGACGACGTAGTCGCCCAGGCCGGCGCTGGTGACCTTGTGGGCGCGCAGCTTGCGCCCGAAGTTGGCCCCCAGACCGGTGGCGCCGCCCAGGTGCACCTGGAAGCCCTCGACCTGGCTGCCCTCGTGGGTGACCAGCTGGCCCTTGAGGCCGATGTCGGCGACCTGGGTGCGGGCGCAGGCGTTGGGGCAGCCGTTGACGTTGACGCTGATCGGCACGTCGAGGTCGGGCAGGCGCTGCTCGAGCTCGGCGACCAGGGCGCGGGCGCGGTCCTTGGTGTCGACGATGGCCAGCTTGCAGAACTCGATGCCGGTGCAGGCCATCGTGTTCTGCCGCCACCCCGAGGGCCGGGCGGAGAGGCCGATGGAGTCGAGGCGGGCGACGAGGTCCTCGATGCGCGCGGGGTCGGCGCCCAGCAGCACGATCTTCTGGTACGCCGTCAGCCGGGCGCCGGCGAGGCCGAACTCCTCGATCACGTCGGCCAGGCCGAGCAGCGTGGTGCCCGAGATCCGCCCGACCACGGGGGCCACGCCGACGTACTTGAGCCCGTCGACCTGGTCGTGCACGCCGATGTGGTCGCGGTGGGCGCGCGGGGAGACCGGCGACTCGCAGTCGACCAGGCGGCGCTGGAGGTACTCGGTCTCGAGCACCTCGCGGAACTTCTCGACGCCCCAGTCGGAGACCAGGAACTTCAGCCGCGCCCGCGAGCGCAGCCGGCGGTAGCCGTAGTCGCGGAACACCGCGGCGACCCCGGCCCAGGCGTCGGCGACCTCGTCGAGCGGGATCCACACGCCCAGCTTCTGGGCGAGCATCGGGTTGGTGGAGAGCCCGCCGCCGACCCACAGGTCGAAGCCGGGGCCGTGCTCGGGGTGCACCGTGCCGACGAAGGCGATGTCGTTGGTCTCGGGGGAGACGTCGTGGGAGGGGTGGCCGGTGAGCGCGGTCTTGAACTTGCGCGGCAGGTTGGCGTACTCGGGGTCGCCGATGTAGCGGCGGTTGATCTCCTCCAGCGCCGCGGTGCCGTCGATGATCTCGTCGGCGGCCACGCCGGCCAGCGGGGAGCCGAGGAAGGGCCGGGGCGAGTCGCCGCACGCCTCGAGGGTGCTCAGGCCTGCTGCCTCGAGGCGCTCCCAGACCTGCGGGACGTCCTCGATGCGGATCCAGTGGTACTGGATGTTCTGGCGGTCCGTGACGTCGGCGGTGTCGCGGGCGAAGTCGACACCGACGCTGCCCAGGGCGCGCACGGCCGCGGCGTCGAGGAGGGTGCCGTCGGTGCGCACCCGCATCATGAAGAAGCGGTCGTCGAGCTCCTCCTCGGCCAGCATGGCGGTCTTGCCGCCGTCGAAGCCGGGGGCCCGCTGGGTGTAGAGGCCCATCCAGCGGAAGCGGCCGCGCAGGTCGGCCGGGTCGATCGAGTCGAAGCCCCGGCGGGAGTAGGTGTGCAGGATGCGTGCCCGCACGTTGAGCGGGTTGTCGTCCTTCTTGGCCTGCTCGTTCTTGTTGAGCGGCTCGCGGTAGCCCAGTGCCCACTGGCCCTCGCCCCGCTTGGCGCGGGGGCGGGCAGGGGCGGGAGCGGGGGTGAGGAGCTCGGTCATCGGTTGTCCTTCGAGAGCGGGTGCGCGGCGACGCGCGGGAAAGGGCGGCTCAGGAGGGTCGACACATCGAGCTGCGGGTGCGCCCGAGGTCCACGTGGCGGCGGACCACCAGGTGGACGTGGGTCGCGGCGAGGCTCATGGCAAGGAGTCTCAACTTCTGGACGGCCCGGCCACAACCCGACATCTCATGCAGTGAGACGTCGATCTCGACATCTGGACCGGCGGTGCCGTCCGCACGCTCAACCGCGCCGCGAGTGCGGCACACGTCACACCCTGCCGGCCGGCGTACGCCGCTGCCACGGGCCCGGCCGGGGCGGCGCGCTGCGTAGGCTGGCCCCATGACCGACGACCTGTCCCGCCTGTCCAGCAGCGCCTACTCCCAGGCACTCGAGGTCATCGCCTCGGTGGAGCCGCGGATCGCCGAGGCGACCCGCGCCGAGCTCGCCGACCAGCGCGCCTCGCTCAAGCTCATCGCCAGCGAGAACTACGCCTCGCCGGCCGTGCTGATGACCATGGGCACCTGGTTCAGCGACAAGTACGCCGAGGGCACGGTCGGTCACCGCTTCTACGCCGGCTGCCAGAACGTCGACACCGTCGAGTCGATCGCCGCCGAGCACGCCCGCGAGCTGTTCGGCGCCGAGTACGCCTACGTGCAGCCGCACTCGGGCATCGACGCCAACCTGGTGGCGTTCTGGTCGATCCTGGCGCACCGCGTCGAGGGCCCCTGGCTGGAGAAGGCGCAGGCCAAGAACGTCAACGAGCTCACCGACGCCGACTGGGAGGAGCTGCGCCGCGAGCTGGGCAACCAGCGCCTGCTCGGCATGAGCCTCGACGCCGGCGGCCACCTGACCCACGGCTTCCGGCCCAACATCAGTGGCAAGATGTTCCACCAGCAGCAGTACGGCACCGACCCCGAGACCGGGCTGCTCGACTACGACAAGGTCGCCGCCAAGGCCCGCGAGTTCAGGCCGCTGGTGCTGGTGGCGGGCTACTCCGCCTACCCCCGCCGGGTCGACTTCGCCAAGATGCGCGAGATCGCCGACGAGGTCGGCGCGACCCTGATGGTCGACATGGCCCACTTCGCGGGTCTGGTCGCCGGCAAGGTCTTCACCGGCGACGAGGACCCGGTCCCGCACGCCCACATCGTCACCTCGACCACGCACAAGTCGCTGCGCGGGCCGCGCGGCGGCATCGTGCTGGCCACCGAGGAGTACGCCCCCAGCGTCGACCGTGGCTGCCCGATGGTGCTCGGCGGCCCGCTCTCGCACGTGATGGCCGCCAAGGCCGTCGCCTTCGCCGAGGCCCGCCAGGACTCCTTCCGCGGCTACGCCCAGCAGGTCGCCGACAACGCCAAGTCGCTGGCCGAGGGCTTCCTGACCCGCGGCACCGACCTGGTCACCGGCGGCACCGACAACCACCTGGTGCTGGTCGACGTCAGCAAGTACGGCCTGACCGGTCGCCAGGCCGAGTCGGCGCTGCTCGAGGCTGGCGTGGTCACCAACCGCAACTCGGTGCCCGCCGACCCCAACGGCGCCTGGTACACCTCCGGCATCCGCCTGGGCACCCCGGCGCTGACCACCCGCGGGTTCGGCCACGACGAGTTCGACACCGTCGCCGACCTCATCGTCGACGTGCTCTCCAACACCCAGCCCGGCACGACCAAGGCCGGCGGCCAGTCCAAGGCGTCGTTCGTGCTGGCCGACGGCGTCGCCGACCGGGTCAGGGCGCGCTCCGCCGAGATGCTCGACAAGCACCCGCTCTACCCCGGGCTCGAGCTGAGCTGAGGCCCGTGCGGGGCGCCCCGCCTAGACGGTTGGGGTGGTCCGCTCCACGACCGCACGCAGGTCGCCGCCCTCGAGTGCACCCAGCACGCCGTCGTACGACGGGCTCAGCCGCGAGGCGCAGAAGATGTCGGCCACCTCGGGCGGGGCGAAGCGCACCAGCAGCGAGCCCTGCAGCACCGCCGCCATCCGCGAGGCCAGCCGGCGCGCGCTGCGCTCCATCGCCTCGGGCTCGCCCATCAGCGAGCCGATCAGGGCCAGGGTGTCCTCGACGGCCCGGTCGAGGCGCGCGTCGCCGCCGCGAGCCAGGCCGACCTCGGTGATCCAGGCGTCGAGCACCTCGGGCTCGCGGCCCAGGGCGCGCAGCACGTCGAGGGCGTTGACGTTGCCCGAGCCCTCCCACACCGAGTTGAGCGGGGCCTCGCGGTAGAGCAGCGGCATCACCGACTCCTCGACGTAGCCGTTGCCGCCCAGGCACTCCAGCGCCTCGGCGACCATCATCGGGGTGCGCTTGCAGACCCAGAACTTCGCCAGCGGCAGGGCGATGCGCCGCAGCGCCGCCTCGTGCGGGTCGGCCAGCCCGTCGACGGCCGAGGCCAGGCGCAGCGCCAGCGCGGTGGCGGCCTCGGACTCCACGGCCAGGTCGGCCACGACGTTCTGCATCAGCGGCTTGTCGACCAGGCGCGAGCCGAAGGCCGAGCGGTGCGTGACGTGCCAGGAGGCCTCCGAGACCGCGCGGCGCATCAGGGAGGCCGAGCCCAGCACGCAGTCGAGCCGGGTGGCGGCGACCATCTCGATGATGGTGCGCACGCCCCGGCCCTCGTCGCCCAGGCGCAGCCCGACGGTGCCGTCCATCTCGAGCTCGGAGGAGGCGTTGGAGCGGTTGCCGAGCTTGTCCTTGAGCCGCACGACGTCGAGCTGGTTGCGGGTGCCGTCGGGCAGCACCCGCGGCACCACGAAGCAGGTGACCCCGCCGTCGGTCTGGGCCAGCACCAGGAAGACGTCGTTCATCGGCGCCCAGGTGAACCACTTGTGCCCGTGCAGCGTGTAGGTGCCGTCGAGGCCGCCCGAGGGCTGCGCCCGCGTCACGTTGGCGCGCACGTCGGAGCCGCCCTGCTTCTCGGTCATCCCCATGCCCGCGAGCGCCCCGAGCTTCTCGCTCGGGTTGCGCACCCCGGGGTCGTAGCGGCGCGAGGCCAGCAGCGGGGTCCACTCCTTGGCGATGGCCTCGTCGGCCCGCAGCGCCGGCACGGCGGCGTACGTCATCGAGATCGGGCAGCCGTGCCCGGGCTCGGTGTGCGACCAGGCCATGAAGCCGGCGGCGCGGCGCAGGTGGGCGTGGCGATCGCCCTCGGCCTGCTCCTCCCACGGGGTCGCGGCCAGGCCGTGCCCGACGGCGCGCTCCATCAGCCAGTGCCACGAGGGGTGGAAGGTCACCTCGTCGATGCGGTGGCCGTAGCGGTCGTAGGGCACCAGCTCGGGGTGGTGCTCGTTGGCGAGCTGGCCGTGCTCGCGGGCCTCGGCCGAGCCGGCCTCGGTGCCGAGGGCCACCAGGCTGTCGAGCGTCTCCTGGGTGCCGTGGCGCAGCACGCCCTCGGTGAGGGCGGCGTCGGCGGTGACCACGTTGTGGCCGGTGAGCGGGGGAGCCTGGTTGGTCACGACGCGCAGGTCGGCGCGAGCGCTGCTGGAGGTCTGCATGCGGATACCGTAGGCGCATGGCCTCGGGCACCGGAGGGACCTCCCAGCTGCGCGAGGCGGTGGAGCAGCTGCGCGAGACGCTCGAGGCGCGAGCGCGGCGGGCGGGGCACCTGCTGTGGCGCCTGGTGGTCACCACGGCGGGCTCGTGCCTGCGCTACCGGGTGACCGGACTGGCCGCCGAGGCGGCGTTCTTCGCGGTGCTCTCGGTGCCGCCGCTGATCTTCGCGCTGGCCGGCGGCGTCGGCTACGTCTCCGACCAGTTCACCCCCGCCCAGGTCGAGGACGTGCGCGCGGCCATCCTCGAGGTCTCCTCGCGCCTGCTCACCGAGCGAGCCGTCGACGACGTCATCGCCAAGACCATCGACGACGTCCTGGAGGGCGGTCGCTTCGACGTCATCTCCCTGGGCTTCGTGCTCGCCCTGTGGTCGGGCTCGCGCGCGCTCAACGTCTTCGTCGACACCATCACCGTGATGCACGGTCTCGGCGGGCACCGGGGGATCGTCAAGACCCGGGCGCTGTCGTTCCTGCTCTACGTGCTGGCCATGGTCACCGGCGTGGTCTCGCTCCCGCTGGTCGTGGCCGGGCCCACGATGGTGCGCCAGGTGCTGCCCAACCGGGTCGACATGCTGATGGCCTTCTACTGGCCGGTCGTGGTGGCGGTGTGCATCTGCTTCCTGGCCACGCTCTACCACCTGTCGGTGCCGGTGCGCACCAACTGGAGCTTCAACCTGCCCGGGGCCACCTTCTCGCTGCTGGCCTGGATCGGCGGCTCCTACCTGCTGCGCTGGGTGCTGACCGTGACCGCCGCCGAGTCGCGCTCGATCTACGGCCCGCTGGCGGCGCCCATCGCGGTACTGCTCTGGCTCTACCTGCTCGCCCTGGCCGTGCTCATCGGGGCGGCGGTCAACGCCGCGTTCGACACGGTCTTCCCGCAGTCGGCCACCACGCGGGCGCGCCTCGAGCTGGTGCAGCGCTTCCGGGCCCGCATGTCGCGGGACCGCCTCGCACCGCTCGAGGAGCCGGTCGAGTAGGTTCGCCCGTGTGACCGAGCAGCCCCGTGACCTCACCGAGGGCCGCGAGCGGGGGACCATCTCCCTGCCCGAGCCGGTCCGGTCGCCCTGGTTCGAGCTGTCCCGGCGGCTGCTGGCCGCCCTGGCCATCCTCGTCGGCACCGTGCTGCTGGTCTACCTCGACCGCGGCGGCTACCGCGACGGCACCGGACCCGACCCGGGCATCAGCCTGATCGACGCGATCTACTACACGACCGTCACGCTCAGCACGACCGGGTACGGCGACATCTCCCCGGTCACCGACTCCGCCCGCCTGATCAACGCCTTCGTCATCACCCCCGCCCGCATCGCGTTCCTGGTCCTGCTCATCGGCACGACCATCGAGGTGCTGGCATCACAGGGTCGCGAGATGTTCCGCGTGGCCCGTTGGAGGAAGCACATGGACCACCACGTCGTCGTCATCGGCTACGGCACCAAGGGCCGCAGCGCGGTGCAGACCCTGCTCAACAACGGTCTCGAGCGGGAGGCGATCGTGGTGGTCGACCCCAGCGAGGTCGCCATGCAGGACGCGCACGCCGACGGCCTGGCGGTCGTCTCGGGCGACGCGACCCGCCGCGGCGTGCTGCGCCGCGCCGGTGTCGCCGACGCCGAGCAGGTCATCATCACCACCGACCGCGACGACTCCAACGTGCTGGCCACCCTGACGGTGCGCCAGCTCAACCCCGACGCCTACATCGTCACCGCGGTGCGCGAGCACGAGAACTCGCCGCTGATGCGGCAGTCCGGCGCCGACTCCGTCATCACCTCCTCCGACGCGGTCGGCCGGCTGCTGGGCCTGTCCAGCGTCTCCCCGACGCTGGGCACCGTGATGGAGGACCTGCTCAGCTACGGCGACGGGCTCGAGGTGGCCGAGCGCGAGCTGCTGGTCACCGAGGTGGGCCGCCAGCCCCAGTCGCTGCCCGACCAGGTGATCTCGGTGGTGCGCGACGAGAAGGTCTACCGCTACTTCGACCCGGTGGTCAGCCAGCTCGCCCGCGGTGACCGGCTGATCGTCGTACGCCCGGCGAAGGAGCTGCCCTGGGCCCCGCGCCCCGGCACCCACAACGAGGACGCCGCGACCGACGACGACTGAGCCGTCGCCGGCCGGTCAGCAGACGGGCACGCGTGACCAGTTGAAGTAGGTGAACTTCTTCGCGCCGTTGTGGGTGCGCATCTTGACGCGCACCTTCTGCTTGGCCAGGTCGCCGGTGCCGCTGAAGCGGGCGAAGACCTTGCGCCTGCCCGCGCGCGTCCAGCCGCTGTGCGCCGACGAGGTCCACATCGGGCCGGCGGCGGCGTCCTTGACCCACACCTCGGCGCGGCGCTCCGAGGTGTTGTGCTTGTTCTTCATCCGCACCAGCAGGTGGGCGTAGCCGTTGCTCGAGGGCGGGCGGCAGGCCTGCAGCTTCGCGCGCTTGTAGGTCTTCATCGTGTCCCAGCTCTTCGAGCCGGCCGCCGAGCGGTCGAGGTCGCGGGTGCGGTCCTCGGTGGCATCGCCGGGGGAGACCAGGCCCGGCACGACCAGCACGGCGGCGACCATGAGGGACACGGCCACCGGCACCAGCACCGAGCCCAGGACGGGGCGGCGGGTGCTCGCGCGGGACGGATGGGGGGTGCTCGGCACGGTGGTCCTCCGCTGATCGGGTCTGTCGGCTCGGTCGGCTCGGGTGCGGGTCCCCACGACCGTATCCGACGCCGCGGGGCGCGCACGGATCGACACGGGGGTCGAACGTGCGTTCGATCCTGTGGGAGGATCGGCGGGTGGCCGGCGGGATGAACAAGCGGGGGAGCGGGGTGCCGCTCGGCGAGCGCCGGCGCAGCGACCGGCCGGCCCCGCCCGCCGCGCCCGCGCGTCGTACGCCGACCTCGGCGTGCCCCGCGCGGCACTGCTGGGTGGGCGACCCGCTCGACGAGGAGGGCGAGAAGCGCCCCGGCCTGCTGCTGGAGTGGCGGCAGGGTCCCGAGGGCTGGCAGGGCCTGGTCGTGTACGCCGCGCGCGTGCGGCCCGGCTCGTGGGGCCTGGTGCAGGAGTGGTTGCCGAGCGCGAGCCTCACGCCGCTGTGAGGCTCAGCGGCGCCCGCGTCGGCAGGTCGGCACCTCGCTCCACCGCAGCGAGCGCACCGGGCTCGCGTCGTGGCGGGTGCGCAGCCGCACCCGCAGCCGCTGGGTGACCAGGCGGCCCGTGGTGGAGACCCGCGCGAGCGGCGCGGCGCGGCCGGGCCGCACCCACGGCGTGCGGCTGCTGCCGCTCCACGGCTGGGAGTAGGCGCGGTCCTTGAAGCTGATCTCGGCTCGGCGCAGCCGCTTCTCGTGGACGTTGTGCAGGCGCAGCACGATGCGGCGGAAGCCGTCCTTGCGCGGTGGGCGACAGCCCTCGAGCGCGGCCCGCCGGTAGGTGGTCAGGCGCGCCCAGCCCCGGTCGCGGTCGTCCGCCGCGCGGCGGTCCGCGGTTCCGGCGGCGGCGCTGACCTGGACCGTGGCCACGGGCGCGGTGGCCGAGGCGGTGGGTGTCGGCGACAGGGGCAGCGAGAGGGCGGCGGTGGCGAGCGCGGTGGCGACGACGGCGGACAGGCGGGAAGGTCGGTGCACCCGAGGAATGTAGGCCCAGCTGTGGCCCGTGTGACGGATGTGACTGATGAGGTCATCCGTGTCGAAGGACGAGGCTGACCCGTCTCCGGCGGGGACACGCCGGAGACGGCCGGGTTGCGCCTCGGACCGCGACCACCAGGGGGGACTGAGGTGGCGGCGTCCCTCCGAACTCTGTCGCGGCCGCGACGGCCGCGCAGGCTGTTGGCGAACCTCGGCCGTGAATCCGGCAGGTGTCCAGACGACCCGACTGGACGTCCCTGCCGCCTCGCCGAGCCGGCCGGTTCGAACGAGCCGGCTCGGCGATCGTTGGTCGAGCAGCGACGAGCGCCAGCGAGGAACGTCGCCGAGACCCCGCAAGCAACCCCGCCCACCTTGCTTACGCCGACCGGCCCGTCACGGTCCTGACGACCCTCACGCGACACGCCGACGGCGGCGTACGGGTCGTCAGGATGGTGCGCCTCGCGCCAGCCCCCGCTCGCGTGCTGTCCGGACATGGAACGAGGCCGGCTCCTGAGAAGGAGACCGGCCTCGGGGTGCTACGAACCTGGTGGGCGATACTGGGTTTGAACCAGTGACCTCTTCCGTGTCAAGGAAGCGCGCTACCGCTGCGCCAATCGCCCGAGGTGGAGACGGGATTTGAACCCGTGTAGACGGATTTGCAGTCCGTTGCCTCGCCTCTCGGCCACTCCACCACGGAGGTCTAACCAAGAGAGAGACCTCTCCGAGCGGACGACGAGGCTCGAACTCGCGACCTCAACCTTGGCAAGGTTGCGCTCTACCAACTGAGCTACGTCCGCTTGCCGCCTGGGGTTTCCCCCGGGCTGCGACAGGAACATTAGCCCAACCCCCAGGTCGCGCCAAATCCGGGTGTCGTCGGCGTGGCGAGGCGGCAAACCGGCTCATCCCAATCGGGGGTGTAGAAGTTGGGGTCTGAAGCCGCCGGTCTCGAGCAGGCTTCGGGCGATGTAGTTGGTCAGGTTGCGGAACCCGAGTGCGGAGCCGCGCAGGTGTTCGAGCCGTCCGTTGAGCGCCTCGGTCGGCCCGTTGCTGGTGCCGGGTCGTTCGAAGTAGGCGAGCACGTCAGCGGCTCGCTTCTTCAGGGTCCGGCCCAGGGTGGTGAGCTCGGTGAGCACCTTGGGGACGCCGGCGCTGAGGTCGGTGATCAGCTTCTCCATGAGCTCGCGGCCACGTTGCCGGTCCTCGTGGCGATAGGCGGCGATCATGCGCTGGTAGACACCCCAGGTCGCCTCGACCTCGACGTGAGCGTCATCAACGAACAGCGCGCGTAGCCTGTCGCTCTGCTTGTCGGTGAGCAGGTCCGCGCCGGTGTGCAGCGTGCGCCGCGACTTGTAGAGCGGGTCGTCCCTGAACCCACGGTGCCCGTGGATCGCGAGTTGGACCCGGCGCCGGCACCTGTCGAGGGCGTCACCGGTCAAGCGCACGACGTGGAAGGGATCCATCACCGTGACCGCGTCCGGGATCTCCTCTGCAGCGGCGGTCTTGAACCCGGTGAAGCCGTCCATCGCGACCACCTCGACCGCGTCACGGAAGGCGTCGTCGCGGTCGGCGAGCCAGGTCTTGAACGCCGCCTTCGACCGGCCCTCGACCATGTCCAGCAGCCTTGCTGGGCCGGCGCCATCGCGGACCGGGGTGAGGTCGATGATCACGGTGACGTACTTGTCGCCACGCCTGGTGTGGCGCCAGACGTGCTCATCGACGCCAATGACCTTCACGCCCTCGAACCGCGTGGGGTCGTTGATCAGCAGCCGCTTGCCTTCGGCCAGGACCGCGTTGTTGGCGGTGTCCCACGCGACCCCGAGTCCCTCGGCGACACGGGCGACGGTGAGGTGTGCGACCACGATCCCTTCCAGCGCCCACCGCAGCCCGGTGCGCGAGAGCTTCGCGCGTGGCTCCGCCGCGGCGCTGGTGTCTTGGCGCCACACGTGTCCGCAGTCGGCACAGCGGTAGCGGCGCACTACAACTTCCAGCACGGTCGGTCGCCAGCCCAGCGGCTCGTGGGCCAACCGCCGGATCACGGTGTCACGAGCAGCGCCTTCGCTGCCGCACCGTCGGCACCACTGATCTGGTTCCACCAAGCGGCACGCGAGGACCGCACGATCCGGTTCAAGTCGTTGCCCGGTCACGCTCAGACCGAGGCCGTCGAGTCGAGCGAAGGCGGTCAGGTCAGGGCGGCCGAAGCCGGCCGGCGGGGTAGCGTCGGACACGTCGAGGTCTTTCGGATGGATGGCGTAGCAGCTCCGTCGTCGGGAGACCTCGACGTCTATCTGCGGACCGACGCGCCCGGCCGACCTACACCGCCATCTGGGAAGACCCCTGAAACGTCTTCGACGACGACGGGACCGGCTAGGAGGAGGGCGCGGTGAGCTAAAAGAATGGAGCTTGCTCGGCTTCGACGCCGCCGCAAGCTCCGGTGAAACGGTCGGTACTGGTCGGTCGTCGTCGGTCACCACCGGATGGCGGCGCCCACTCTCGGCGTTTGCGCAGGTCAGCGGCTCGTTCGCCCAGTGGGCGCATCAAGCGATAGACGCAAAGCCGACGTGATTAGGTCGTCGGTTCGATTCCGACAGGCGGCTCTGGCGAACAGCCCCTGACCTGCGGAAACGCAGGGCAGGGCGGTTGGGTTCTGGTGGTCGCGCGATGCGCTGGCCTCACGGCTCTGCCCCCGACACCGACGTCGCTCTCCTCTGCGACGGACCCCTCGCCGGCTGAGCGCTCGCGGCCGGCATCCTGTCCGTGTGCCGATAGGCCTCGCTCCGCTCGGCAACGCGGCGTGGCGTTGTGTCGCGACCTGGACGTGCGAGGTGTCAACGGTGCGTCGGCGCAGCGGTCGTTGTGTGCGCAGCGAGATGTTCCATGCCGCACGGGCGACGCGCACGAACGCAACGCCCCGGAACGCCAACGCCCCGTCATCGCTGCGACGCGCAACGCGTCTCCCGTCACGGCAACGGATCGCAACCAAGACCCGCCCACGGCGCCTAGCGGGACGGAGGGCAAGTTGACACGGTTGCGCTGCCATGGAACCGCGCTGGCTCTCTCGATGACCACCGGTGAACCAGTGCCGCTCCAGGCTTGCGCCTGGTGTTGCCTGGCCCCCCTCGTGATCGGCCCGTCGGGGATCGTCAACGTGGTGCGGGTGTCGAGGCGGTCGGGTCCGACGGCTCGGCGGGGCGCGATCGTCTCGTGCGTTGGCGGACTACGGGAGCTTGGACGCGAGGACGTCGGCCGCCAGGATCTCGGGTGCTGCGCCGAGGAGGTCCTGGTTGGCCATCAGGGCTGCGACGATGGCGCCGTTGGCGTGGGCGTCGCGAGCGGCCTCGTCGGGGAATGCATCGAAGATCCAAAAGGTGTCGGCGTGGGTTCTAGCCGCGAACCAGACAATCGTTCCCACTTCTTCGTTGGCGAGTGCGACAGCGCCGGCGAGCAGATCGGCGAGCGCGTCGTGCTGTCCATCGGCCGCGACGATCTTGGCGACGAAGGCATACGGAAGTGATGCGGGTGTGGACATGAGGGGTTCTCCTTGAAGTCGGGGTTCTTCGTGGGGCGAGTTCAGCGTATGACGAGCGAGGGCCGATGGGGAGTGGCGTATACGACAGTATTGCTATTGTTCGCGCCATGCGTATCGGACTGATCGCGATCGACGGCTGCTTCGGTTCGGCTGTCGCGTCGGTCATCGACATCGTGCGGGTGGCCGACGGAGCCCGCGGCGATATCGACCCGCGGATCGACCCGATCGAACTCGCCATCCTCGGACCGAAACGGCGAGTGACCACGACGGCATCGATGACCCTGTCGGTTGACCACCCGCTGTCGGAGTCCGGAGAGTTCGACGTGGTCGTCGTCCCTGCGCTTGGAACCCTCACGGCCGCCGCTACCAACGACGCCCTCCAGAGCCGAGATGCTCGTTCGGTCATCGCCTCGCTCGGGCGCCTCGACGACGCGACCACCCGGATCGCCGCGGCGTGCACCGGCGTGTTCGCCGTCGCCGAGACCGGACGGATGCATCATCGGCGGGCGACGACCAGCTGGTTCCTGGGGCCGGAGTTCCTGAAGCGCTATCCGACCGTCGCCCTCGATCTCGACACCATGGTCGTCGTGGACGGGAACCTCGTCACCGCCGGCGCCGCGTTCGCCCACATCGACCTCGCGCTCTCACTCGTGCGATCGATCAGCCCCGACCTGGCCCAACATGTCGCCAAGCTCCTCATCATCGACGAGCGTCCGTCGCAGGCGGCCTTCGTCGCCTACGAACATCTCCGGCACGAGGACCCGATCGTCGTCGAGTTCGAACGCTTCGTGCGCGCCCGCCTGGACGAACCGTTCAACGTCGCCTTCGTCGCGCAGTCGCTCGGCACCAGCCGGCGCACCCTCGAACGACGAGTCCGTGCGGCGCTCAACCTCACTCCGCTCGGCTTCGTCCAACGGCTTCGCATCGAACGAGCTCGGCACCTCTCAGCAACCACGGACCTCACCTCCGCCGAGATCGCGCTACGGGTCGGCTACGCGAACGCCGAGACTCTGCGCTCCCTCCTGCGCAGGGAGCGACGCCGTTCCTGACCTATCGCCATGCCTGTAGCCGGTGTCCTAGCGCCCGGTTGGAACCACCTCTCAGCACGTCGCGTCGACGCTCCTGCGTCGCCCCTGGACGACCCACTCGACA
>NZ_JBDYKJ010000039.1:0-42778 GCF_040012395.1 Nocardioides sp. 31GB23
GTCGTGGTCTGAGTTGTGGCTCGACTCGTGTGCCCCAGGACGCGCCCTGGCGCGGCCAGGGACCACGACCCGGACCACGACCCGGACCACGACCCGGACCACGACCCGGACCACGACCCGGACCACGACCCGACGGGGGGGACCGAGGCGCGTCAGCGGTTGCGGTCGAAGACCAGGCCCAGGCCGCGCAGCGTCAGCCACGGGTCGTGCACGGTGAAGACCGAGCACTCCTCGAGCACCAGCGGGGCCAGGTGGCCGGTGGCGACCACGGTCATGTCGTCGGTGCGCACGCCGAGCTCGGCGACCATGCGGTGCACGATCCCCTCGACCTGGGCGGCGGCGCCGAAGACCATCCCCGACTGGAGCGCCTCAACGGTGTTCTTGGCGATGACCGAGCGCGGGCGCGCCAGCTCGACCTTGCGCAGCTGGGCGCCGCGCCGACCCAGCGCCTCGAGGCTGATCTCGATGCCGGGGGCGATGGCGCCGCCGACGTACTGGCCCTGGGCGCTGACCACGTCGAAGGTGGTGGCGGTGCCGCCGAAGTCGACGACCACGGCCGGGCCGGAGTGCAGGGTGGCCACGGCCAGGGCGTTGATGATGCGGTCGCTGCCGACCTCGCGCGGGTTGTCCATCAGCACCGGGATGCCGGTGCGCACCCCCGGCTCCACGACGACCCGGGGCACGTCGTCGAAGTGCGAGCCGAGCATGTCGCGCCACTCGTGCAGCACCGACGGCACCGTGGAGCAGACCGCGAGCCCCTCGATCTCGGAGGTGTGGCGCCCCAGCAGGCCGCGCAGCAGCACCGCCCACTCGTCGGCCGTACGCCGCTCGTCGGTGCCGACCCGCCAATGGGCCAGCACGTCGTGGCCGGGCCCCTCGGCCGCGGGCTCGAGGAGCCCCAGCACCGTGTGGGCGTTGCCGATGTCGGCGGCCAGGAGCACCACGGCTCAGTCCTCGCGGAAGTCGAGGCCGAGGTCGAAGACGCGCACCGAGTGGGTCAGCGCGCCCACGGAGATGAAGTCGACTCCGGTGGCGGCCACCGCGCCCGCCCGCTCGAGGGTCAGCCCGCCGGACGCCTCGAGGGCGGCGCGGCCGGCGGTCAGGCGCACCGCCTCGGTCATCGTCGCGTCGTCCATGTTGTCGAGCAGCACCTCGGTGCAGCCCGCCTCGAGCACCGCGCGCAGCTGGTCGAGGTCGGTGACCTCGACCTCGACGCGCACGTCGGGGCTGGCGGCGCGCACCGCGCGGTAGGCCTCGACGACGCCCCCGGCGGCGACCACGTGGTTGTCCTTGACCATCGCCCGGTCGACCAGGCTCATCCGGTGGTTGAGCCCGCCGCCGCAGCGCACGGCGTACTTCTGCAGCGAGCGCCAGCCGGGCAGGGTCTTGCGGGTGTCGAGCACCCGCGCCGAGGTGCCCTCGAGGGCGGCGACCCAGGCGGCGGTCGCGGTGGCCACCCCGGAGAGGTGCGAGGCGAAGTTGAGGGCGGTGCGCTCGGCGGTCAGCACCGCGGCGACGGGGCCGGCGACCGTCATCACCACGTCGCCGGGGCTCACCCGGGAGCCGTCGGGCACCCGGTGCAGCACCTCGAGGTCGTCGCCCAGGCCGTAGCGGAACGCCATCTCGGCGACCCCCAGCCCGGCGACCACGCCGGCCTCGCGGGCGGCGACGTCGGCGACCGCGTGGCCCATCGGCGGCATCGCGGCGCTGGTGACGTCGTCGGCGCCGCCGGGCAGGTCCTCCTCGAAGGCGTCGGCGACGTGGGCGTGCACGCCGCGGGGGTCCAGGCCCGCCGCGGCGAGCTCCTCGACCAGGGCGCGCGGCAGGTCGCCGAGCGAGGTCCGGGCGATCATGACGTCCCTCCGCTGGTGGTGGCCCCGACCGCGACCAGCGCGTCGCTGGCCGGCTCGGGGTGAAACTCGACGCTGCCGACGCCGTCGCGCATCACCACGTCGAGGTGGCCGGCCCAGTCGGCGTCGTCGCGCTCGGGGTGGTCCTCACGCCAGTGCGAGCCGCGGGTCTCCTCGCGTCGGGTGGCCGCGTCGGCCAGGGCGGCGCTGATGGTGAGCAGGTTGGTGGTCTCCCAGGCGGCCACGTCGACGGTGTCGCTGGGGGTGGCCACCAGCGCGTCGAGCCGGGCGGTGGCCTCGTCGAGCCCGGCGGCGGTGCGCAGCACGCCCACCCGCGAGGTCATCACCTCCTGCACCTGGCGGCGTACGCCGGCAGCCACGAGCCCGGCGGTGCGCCGGTCGGGCACGGGCTCGGCCCAGGGCCGCAGCTCGCCGGGCAGCACGGTGGCGATGCGCCGCGAGAAGACGAGCCCCTCGAGCAGCGAGTTGGAGGCCAGCCGGTTGGCGCCGTGGACGCCGGAACAGGCCGCCTCACCGGTGGCGTAGAGCCCGGGCACGTCGGAGCGGCCCCACACGTCGGTGCGCACCCCGCCGGAGGCGTAGTGGCAGGCGGGGGCGACGGGGATCGGGTCGGTGACCGGGTCGACGCCGTGGCTGCGGCACACGGCGAGGATGGTCGGGAAGCGGCGCTCCCAGAAGCTCGCCGTGGGCTCGTCGCCGCCGATGCGGGTCGCGTCGAGCCACATGTGCGGCAGCCCGGTCTCGAGCATCCGCCGCATGATGGCCTTGGCCACCACGTCGCGGGGAGCGAGGTCGGCCAGCGGGTGCACGCCCTGCATGAACCGGTCGCCGTCGGGGCCGACGAGCACCGCGCCCTCGCCGCGCACCGCCTCGGAGATCAACGGCTGCTGGCCCACGGAGTCGGGGCCCAGGTACATCACGGTGGGGTGGAACTGCACGAACTCGAGGTCGCGCAGGGTCGCCCCGGCCCGCAGCGCCAGCGCCATCCCGTCGCCGGTGGAGACCGCGGGGTTGGTGGTCTGGGAGAAGACCTGGCCCAGGCCGCCGCTGGCCAGCACCACCGCGCGGCAGCGCACCGCGCCGACCCCGTCGCGCTGGCCCTCCCCCATCACGTGCAGGGTCAGGCCCGCGACCCCGCCGTCGGCGGCGAGCAGCAGGTCGACGGCCAGCGCGTGCTGGACCACCTCGATCTCGGGGGCCCGCTCCACGGCCGCGACCAGCGCGCGCTGGATCTCCGCGCCGGTCGCGTCGCCGCCGGCGTGGGCGATCCGGTCGCGGTGGTGGCCACCCTCGCGGGTCAGCGACAGCTCGCCCTGCGGGTCGAGGTCGAACTGCGCACCCAGGCCGATCAGCTCGTGCACCGCCTCGGGACCCTCTGTCACCAGCGCGCGGACCGCCTCGAGGTCGCAGCCGCCGGCGCCGGCCACCAGCGTGTCGCGCTCGTGCTCCTCGGGGGTGTCCTCGGGGCCGAGCGCCGCGGCGATGCCGCCCTGGGCCCAGCGGGTCGAGCCCGCGGAGAGCACGTCCTTGGTGACGACCAGGACCTTCTCGCCGGGGCCCAGCGCGTCCTTGAGGCGCAGGGCCGCGGTCAGGCCGGCGATGCCGGAGCCGATGACCACGACGTCGGCCGAGGTCGTCCAGCCGGGCTCGGGCGCGGTGAGGCGCCCGGGCACGCGGCGTACGGGGCTGGTGGTGGGCATCGCGTCAGGCTAGTCGCAGGCGCTGTGGGCGCGGCTCGGGCGTGGCGCTCAGCGACCGGCGGTGACGTCGCCGCGCACCAGGCCGGGACCGTCGAAGGTCTCGGCCGGGTCGTAGCCGGTCGCCATGATCTTGTTGTCGCCGTCGACGAAGACGACGTGCGGCTGCAGCTCCTTGGCCTCCGCGGTCTCCATCTGGGCGTAGGCGATCAGGATGACCAGGTCGCCGGGGTGCACCAGGCGCGCGGCGGCGCCGTTGATGCCGATCACGCCCGAGCCGCGCTCGCCGGCGATCGTGTAGGTCTCGAGGCGGGCGCCGTTGGTGATGTCGACGATGTGCACCAGCTCGCCGGCCAGCAGGTCGGCGGCGTCGAGGAGGTCCTCGTCGACGGTCACCGAGCCCACGTAGTGCAGGTCGGCCTGGGTCACCGTCGCGCGGTGGATCTTGCTCTTCATCATCGTGCGCAGCATGCGGATCACTCCTGGTGGTGGGGCTGGTCGGGGGAGGTCGCCGGGCGACCGAGGACGAGGGGGAGGTTGTCGATGAGGCGGGTGCTGCCGACGCGGGCGGCGATCAGCACCCGCGCGTCGGTGCCGGCGGGCACGTCGTCGGGCAGCGCGGCCAGGGCGGGGTCGGTGATCTCGAGGTAGTCGAGGTCGACGCCCTCGGCGGCCCGCAGCTCGCCGCGGGCGGCGTCGAGGGCGACCTTGGCGCCGTACCCGCTCGCCTCGACGGCGGCCAGCAGGGTGCGGCTGAGCGCGACGGCCTGCTCGCGCTGCTCGGGGTCGAGGTGCACGTTGCGGCTCGACATCGCCAGCCCGTCGGGCTCGCGGCGGGTCTCGGCGCCGACGACCTCGACGCCCTGGCACAGGTCGGCGACCATCCGGCGGATCAGCACGAGCTGCTGGTAGTCCTTCTCGCCGAAGACCGCGACGTCGGGGCGCACCAGCCCGAAGAGCTTGGCGACCACGGTCAGCACGCCGCGGTAGTGCCCGGGGCGGGTGCGGCCCTCGAGCACCTCGGCCAGCGGGCCGGGCTCGATGGTGACCTCGGGCTCGCCGCCGGGGTAGACCTCGTCGACGGTGGGTGCGAAGACGACGTCGGCACCCTCGCGGGCGCACACCTCGAGGTCGGCCTCCAGGGTGCGCGGGTAGGTCTCGAGGTCGGCGGCCTCGCCGAACTGCAGCGGGTTGACGAAGACCGAGACGACGACCGGGCCGCCGTCGACGTGCTCGCGCGCGACCCGCACCAGGGAGGCGTGCCCCTCGTGCAGCGCGCCCATGGTCGGCACCAGCCCGACCCTCAGGCCGTCCCTGCGGGCGGGCGCGAGCTGCTCGGCGAGCTCGCTGCGGGTGCGGACGAGGATCGGGGCGCTCACCGGCTCTCCCGCGTCACCGCGGGCTCGGTGGGACGCGCCGGGGCCACCGGCCGGGCGGGGTCGGGCGCGGAGTGCTCGTCGAGCAGCTCGTGGATGCGCAACGCCCGCAGCGGCACGATCCGGCCGTCGGTGACCGCCCGCCCGAGCGTGGCGCGGGCGAGGGCGACGTACGACGCCTTGGTCTGGGGGGCGTTGGCGGTGATGTCGTCGAGGTGGGCGCGCACGGTGCCGACGTCGCCGCGCACGATCGGGCCGGTCAGCGCGGCGTCGCCGTGCTCGAGGGCGTTGTCGAGGGCGGCGACCAGCAGCGGGCGCAGGGTGCCGGCGGGGTCGTCGGCACCGGCGGCGGCCAGCACCTCCATCGCCTCGGTCACCAGCGTGACCAGGTGGTTGGCGCCGTGCGCGAGACCGGCGTGGTAGAGCGTGCGCATCTCCTCGGGCACCCACATCGCCCGGCCGCCGAGGTCGGCGACGACCCGCTCGGCGACCTCGCGCTCACCGGCGCCGGCGGTGAGGCCGAAGACGCAGCCGGAGAGCCGGTCGAGGTCGAGCGCGGTGCCGGTGAAGGTCATCGCGGGGTGGATGGCCGCGGTGCGCGCACCCGCGGCGCGAGCGGGCTCCAGGACCGCCAGGCCGTGGCGGCCCGAGGTGTGCACGACCAGCTGGCCCTCGCGCAGCGCGCCGGCGCCGGCGAGCGTGGTGACGACGTTGTCGAGCATGTCGTCGGGCACCGTCAGCAGCAGCAGGTCGCAGGCCCTGGCGACCGCGGTGGGCTTGTCGTTGGGGACGCCCGGCAGCAGCGCGGCGATGCGCCCCAGGGTGGCGTCGGAGGCGCCGGCCGCGGCGACGACCTCGTGGCCGGCGTCGCGCAGGCGGGCAGCGAGGACGGCGCCGACGCGTCCCGCGCCGATCACCCCCACCCGCAGTGCGGGGAGAGACATGTCAGAACCTTTCGTTCCAGTCCCTCCGACCACCCCCACGTCGGTGCAGCCGGGGCTGCGGGCGCGGGGGCCGGGGTGGGTACCGGACGTCGTGTCCGTCAGATACCCCATGAACGGTACGCCGCTCGGGCAACACGCGTAACCCGCGACGGTGTGACCTGGCCCACCGCCGCCGTTGGTCGAGCAGCGAGGGCCGAAGGCTCGAGCGACGCCGAGACCCCGCCACCACCCGGCGTACGCCGGTGCGAAGTTCAGGCCGGGTCAGTGCGCAGTTCGGGCCGGGTCGGCGCGAAGTTCGGGCCGGGTCAGCCGACCTGGAGGGGGCGCGGGGCGCGGGGCAGCCAGTCGCGGGTGACGTGGTCGACGACGTGCACGCCCTCGGGGGCGCGGATCTCGTGCACGCCCGGCGGCACGGTGCCCTCCTTGAGCGCGTGGAAGACCGCCCACTCGCGGCGCTTGCGGCGGTTGCGCCACGAGGTCGCGAACGACGCCGGGTCGGTCCAGTGCGCGAACTCGTCGCCGTGCAGGTCCTTGAGCTCCACGCACAGCCCGTGCGGCAGGCCCATGGTGCGGCAGTTGTCGGGCGTCGAGCGGATCTCCCACTCGAAGGCCTTGGTGAAGACGAAGTCGGGGCCCACCGGGTAGCCCCACTCCTCGGCGTTGCGCAGCCCCAGGTCGAGGTAGGCCAGCGACTCGTCCTCGAGGTAGAGCCCGTGGCGCGGCACCCGGATGATCGACTGCACGCCGCCGACCTGCCAGGTCAGGTCGGACATCGAGACCTCGCCCTCGGTGGTCAGCACCATGTCGCCGTCCCACTTCCAGGAGTAGCGGGTGCCGACCTGGGCGAAGCACCAGTTGTAGAAGTACGACAGCGAGTGCACCGACAGCTCGTGCACCGCGAGGTGCTCGGCGCCGGCGCGGGCCACCTCGAAGGGGTACGTCAGCTGGGTCAGCTTGTGGGACAGCCCGGCGTCGGCGGCGGCACGGGCCGCCACCTCGGGGGTGCCGTCGGTGGAGCCGTTGTCGACCACGACCACGTGGTCGGTGGCGCGCAGCAGCGGCGGCAGCACGAACGGCAGCGCCATCGACTCGTCCTTGACCCGCAGCACCGCGGTGGCGCCGGGGCGCAGGCCACCGGGCCGGTTCCAGGGCCAGGTGATGTCGAAGTCGGTGTGGCCCTCGATGTTGCGCAGGCCCTCGGGGTTGCGGATCGCGTTCACGACCGGCTCAGCGCTCGCGCCCGGCGGCCTTGCGCAGGCCGCGTCGTACGCTCGGCGGGATCGCGGCGCGCAGGCCGTGGGGGATCCGGTCGACGGCGGAGCCGGGGGCCGGGGCGGCGGGCCCAGGTGTGGGAGCCGCCGGGGCGGGGGCCTTGTCGCGCCCGCGCCGGGTCTTCTGCTCGGCCGCGACCACCGAGGAGCGCGAGATGGCCTCGGACTCCTCGTAGAGGTCGACGTAGGTCTCGCGCAGCTGGTCGAGCGCCTGGTGCACCTCGGGCTGGTCGCCACCGGGCTCGGCGAGCTTGTTGAGCTCGTTCCAGGTCTCGGCGGTCAGCTCGTGCAGCCGCTGGGGCAGCCCCAGGTCGTCGAGCGAGCCGGAGACGCGGCGCAGGCCGGGGTCGACGAAGCGGTGCCCGTCGCGGATCCGCTCGGACTTGGCGTTCACGACGTGCTGGAGCCCGAGGGTCTCCCCCACGTGGCTGGTCGCCTTGACCCAGTCGTCGAGCAGGTCGCCGTAGCGCACGAAGACACGGCCGCCGTCGGCGACCGACTCGCGGGTGGCGCGCTCGGTGTGCAGCAGCATGTTGAGCCACGACGCCGCCAGGTGCGCCGAGCCGAGCCGGTTGGCGTAGTACTTCTGCTTGCTGCCCACGACCTCCGAGGGCGGGCGCAGCATCGTGGCGAAGACGGGGGTCGCGCCGCAGCGGATCGAGGCGACCCTCCACAGCGAGAGGAACCAGCTCAGCCGCGGGTCCTTGACGACCAGCTCGGGGTTGACCGCGAAGTGGCCCTCGAGCCACTCGGCGGTGGCGATCCGCTCGGGCTCGCGCGCCGAGACCCGGCCGGTCTCGAACCACGCGTCGGGGCGCGAGTCGCTGACCTGCACCACGGCCTCGCGCAGCAGCCGCGAGTGGTGCTCGACGGCCCAGGCGGGCTCGGCGAAGCCCTTGGGGTTGGTCTCGTCGGGCTCGACCTCGGGCTGCGGCACGTGCAGGCCCAGGATCTTCATCAGCCCCGCCATGGTGCTGGTGCCGGAGCGGCCTGCGCCCGCGACGAAGAGGACCTTGCGCGGGTAGCTGGACGGGTCCGGGTCGGCGGGCACGGCGAAGGGGTCGGCACTCACGGGAGGCGATGCTATCCCCGCCCGCGCCGCAGCGCCCGTCCTGGATAGCGTGGGCCCATGAAGTTCGGGCGGCGCGCACCGCTGCTGAGCGTGGTCGTGCCCGTCTACGACGTGGCCGACTACCTGCCCGCCTGCCTCGAGAGCCTGCTCGCGCAGACCTACCGCCCGCTCGAGGTCGTGGTCGTCGACGACGGCTCCACCGACGGCTCCGGCGCGATCGCCGACGAGTGGGCCGAGCGCCACGACGAGGTCCGGGTCGTGCACACCGGCAACCACGGGCTCGGCGCCGCCCGCAACACCGGCGTCGCGCACGCCCGCGGCGAGCTGCTGGCCTTCGCCGACTCCGACGACGTCGTCCCGCCCACGGCGTACGACGCCCTGGCGCGCGCCCTGCGCGGGCGCGGGGTCGACCTCGCGACCGGCTCGATCGTGCGGTGGGAGGGCGACGCGCTCGTCGAGCCGCCGTGGATGCGGCGGCTGCACCGCGAGCGGCGCACCGTCGCGATCGAGGAGCACCCCGAGGTGCTGGGCGACGTGTTCGCGTGGAACAAGCTGGTGCGGCGCTCCTTCTGGGACGACCAGGGGCTCTCGTGGCCCGAGGGCCTGCGCTACGAGGACCAGCCCACCACCACCCGCGCGTTCCTGGCCGCGCGCCGCTTCGCGGTGCTGCCGGAGGTCGTCTACCACTGGCGGATCCGCTCCGACGGCTCGTCGATCACCCAGCAGCGCTCCTCGGTCGAGGACCTGCGCGACCGGTGGGTGACCAAGCAGATGTCACTGGCCAGCGTGCGCGAGCACGGTTCCCCCGCGGTCACCGAGGTCTTCCTCGACCGGGTCCTGGCCGGCGACCTGCACCGCTACTTCACCGAGATCCCCGGCTGCGACGACGAGTGGTGGGCGCTGCTGCACGAGGGCGTCGTCTCGCTGTGGGGCGAGCGGTCGCTGGTGCACTCCGGGCTGACCCCGGTGCACCGGCTCACCGGCTGGCTGGTCGAGCAGGGCCGGCGCGCCGACGCCGCGGCGGTGATGACCTACGTGGCCCAGCACCCCGGGCCCGTCCCGCGCCGGGACACACCGGCGGGCGCGGTCATCGACGTACCCCTCGGGGACGACGCAGCGCCCGTGCCGCACGAGGCCGTGGCCCTGCGCGCGCACGAGCGCTGAGTCGTCAACACGTTGGTCGAGGAGGGACGAAGTCCCGTCTCGAGACCACCGTCAGGTCAGAGCAGACCCTCGGACTCCAGGAAGTCGCGGGCCACGTCCTCGGGCTTCTCGCGGTCGACGGCCATCCGGCCGTTGAGCTCGGTGAGGGTGTCGGTGTCGAGGGCGGCCATCAGCTCCTCGAGGATGTCGGCGACGCCCTCGTTCTGCTCGAGGAAGCCCTCGGCGACGGCCGGCACCAGGTTCTGGGCGGGCTGGATCTCCTGGTCGTCGTCGAGGACGACGAGGCCGAGCGACTCCAGGGTGCCGTCGGTGGTCGAGGTCTGGCCCAGGTCGGACTCGCCGTCGAGGACCGACTGGTAGGTCTGGTCGCCGGCGTAGCCCAGCGGCAGCACCTTGGTGATGTCGATGCCGTACTCCTCGCGCAGCCCGGCCTCGCAGTCGAGGCGGCCCTCGCAGTCGGGGGCGGCGGCCAGCACGACCGACTCGCCCTCGAGGTCGGAGAGCACCTCCCAGCCCTCCTCCTCGGCGCGCTCGACGGTGACGAAGTAGGCGTTGGTGTCGGTGGCCTCCGAGAGCTCGAGCAGCTCGATGCCGGCCTCGTCGAGCAGGTCCTCGCCGGCCTCGGCGAGCTCCTCGCCGTCGCCGGCGGTCAGCTGCTCGCCGCTGCCCTGGTCGGAGGTGGAGTTGAGGAAGTTGACGATGCCGCCGACGTACTCGGGCACCACGTCGACGTCACCGGGGAAGGTGGCCATGTAGGCGTCGCGGGAGTCGACGAGCTGCACGGTGGGCTCGTAGCCGGCGTCGGCGAGCAGCAGCTCGTACATCGAGGCCATCAGCGCGGCCTCGGGGAACGACTGGGAGGCGATCGTGACGGGCCCGCCGCTGCCGGCCTCGGAGCCGGTGTCGTCGCCGGCGCTGCTGTCGAGGTCGTCGCCGGCGCAGGCGGCCAGGGTCAGGGCACCGGCGGAGAGCACCGCGGCCAGGGAACGTCGCACCATCATGTGGGGTCCTACCTTCTGTGTCCCGCGGGGCCGGGGCCCCGCGCGTGTCCGGTCAGCAGGCGGCGCCCACTGCTCAGCCGTCCTCGTGGCCGGCCTGTCCCAGCGTAGACACCTCCGCGGACACCTCCCCCTCACCCGTCCGGGCAGCCCGGCGCACCGGGTCGAGCGAGCGCTGCACCGCGGCGGCGAGCAGCTCGAGCACCAGCGCGACCGCGGCGACCACGATCGCCCCGGCGATGCCCTTGCCGTAGTCGGTGCGGAAGAAGCCGTCCGTGATCACCCGGCCCAGCCCGGGCCCGGCGACCAGCGCCGCGATGGTCGCGGTCGCCCAGACCTGCACCAGCGCGAGGCGCACCCCCGACATCACCAGCGGCAGCGCCAGCGGCAGCTCGGCGCGCCGGAACTGCTGCCAGCCGCTCATCCCCATGCCCCGCGCCGACTCGCGCACGTCGGGCGGCACCTCGCGGACCGCGACGTAGGCGTTGGTGATCAGCGGCGGCAGGGCGAAGAGCGCCAGCGCGACCAGGGTGGAGATGCCGGCGCGGCCGTAGGGGCCGACGTCGCCGGTGCCGGGGAACGCCCCGGCGGTCCAGCCCCAGGGGTCGCCGGCCACGAAGATCGCCAGCAGCGCGAAGGTCGGCACCGCCCGCCCGACGTTGGAGATGTTGATGGCCAGGAAGCCGCCGCGGCCCAGGTGGCCCAGCCACAGCGCGACCGGCAGCCCGACCACCATCGCGGCCAGCAGCGCGGTCAGGGTGACCAGCAGCTGCTGGACCAGCAGCTCGAGCATCCCGCCCGGCCCGGTCCAGCTGTCGGCGTCGCGCAGGTGGTCCAGCGCGTCGAGGAGCACGCCCACGAGATCAGCCCGCCGTCCGGGTCCAGGGCGTCAGCACCCGCTGCGCCAGCACGATCACGACGTCGAGGAGCACCGCCAGCACCACGCACAGCACCGCGGCGGTCAGCAGCTGGGCGCGGAAGTTGCTCTGCACGCCCTCGGCGATCAGGTTGCCCAGCCCGCCGTAGGCCACCAGCGACCCGACGGTCGTCAGCGCCACGGTCGAGACCGTGGCCACCCGCAGCCCCGCCATCACCACCGGCACCGCGAGCGGCAGCTCGACGCGCAGCAGCAGCCGGCCGTCGCCGTACCCCAGCCCGCGCGCCGACTCGCGCACGTCCTCGGGCACCGCGCGCAGCCCCTCGAGGATCGCGCGCACCAGGACCGTCAGGGCGTAGAGGCCCAGCCCGATGACCACCGTGGTCGCGCTCAGGCCGGTGAAGGGCACCAGCAGCGGGAAGAGCGCCAGCGACGGCACCGTGTAGAGGCCGGTGCTGACGCCCAGCACGGTGCTCTCCAGCCGCGGCAGCCGCCGCGCCAGCAGTGCGAGCGGGAAGGAGAGGGCCAGCCCGAAGAGCACCGAGGCGATCGTGATGGCCACGTGCTGGGTGGTCGCCTCGACGATCTCGGGGCGGTAGTCGACGACGTAGTCCCAGCACACCCACTCGTTGGTCAGGCGCCCGTAGCAGCTCGGACCGTCGTCGGCCTGCGCGAGTAGGGTCACCGCATGGACGCTACCGGGTCGTCAGCCGCGACCGTGATGATCCGGCTCTCGGGCGTGGGCAAGCGCTTCGACGACGGCACCGTCGCGGTGCACGACCTCGACCTCGAGGTGCTCGCCGGCGAGATGGTGGTGCTGGTCGGCCCGTCGGGCTGCGGCAAGTCGACCACGCTGAAGATGATCAACCGCCTCGTCGAGCCGTCGTCGGGCACCATCGAGATCGACGGCCAGGACGTCACCACGACCGACCCGGTCAGGCTGCGCCGCGGCATCGGCTACGTCATCCAGCAGATCGGGCTCTTCCCCCACCAGCGCATCGTCACCAACGTGATGACCGTGCCGCTGCTGTACGGCGAGTCCAAGGCCCACGCGCGCAGCCGCGCCGTCGAGCTGCTCGAGCTGGTCGGCCTCGACCCCGAGCGGTACGCCGACCGGTTCCCCCACCAGCTCTCCGGCGGCCAGCGCCAGCGCGTCGGCGTGGCCCGGGCCCTGGCGGCCGACCCGCCGGTGCTGCTGATGGACGAGCCGTTCGGTGCCGTCGACCCGATCGTGCGGGTGCGCCTGCAGGAGGAGTTCCTGCGCCTGCAGCGCGAGCTGGGCAAGACCGTCGTGATGGTCACCCACGACATCGACGAGGCGGTGAAGATGGGCGACCGGGTGGCGGTCTTCGCCGAGGGCGGCCGGCTGGCGCAGTACGGCACCCCCGCCGAGCTGCTCGGCGAGCCCGCCGACGAGTTCGTCGCCGACTTCGTGGGCTCCGAGAAGAGCCTGCGGCGACTGAGCGTCGTACCCCTGCGGCGCGAGCACCTCGAGCCGCTCGACGGCGTACGGGCCGGCCAGCTCGGTGCCGCGATCGACCTCGACAGCACCCTCGAGGAGGCCCTGACCCACCTGCTGCGCGACGACCGCGGCATGGTCGGGGTCCGCGACGGCGCGCAGTTCGTCGGCGTGCTCACCCCCGACGGGGTGCACCGCGCCCTGCGCGCCTCGCTGGCCGAGCAGGCCTAGGAGCCCGCCGGGGGCCGCCTCAGCCCTCGACCGGCACGTCGCGGTGCCAGGACTCCGTCACGTACTTCGTGCGCCAGCCCATCGAGGTGTAGAGCTCGTGGGCGTTGGTGGAGGAGTCGGCGTCGACCTCGAGGCCCACGCCGACCCGGCCGCGCCGCGCGGCGTCGCAGATGATCGTGCGCAGCAGGCCCTTGGCGACCCCGCGGCCGCGGGCGGCCTCGATGACGCCGATGTAGGAGACGTAGGAGGAATCGGGGCCGGTGGCGTTCTCCGAGACGGTGCCGATCAGCGCGCCGACGGCCGGGTGCCGGCCCTCCTCGGAGGCCTCCAGGCCCTCGGGGACGTCCTCGACCATCTCGGCCAGCCACCAGTGGTTCCAGCGGTGCCCGGGGTCCTCGCGCAGCCGGTGCAGGAACTCGGCGTAGGACTCCTCGAAGTTGTTGAAGTGGTCGGTGAAGGACTGCTCGAGCACGTCGTGCACGGCGCGCAGGTCGGCCTCGTCGGGCAGGCCCTGGCCCTCGCGGTCGACGAGGCGGAAGCGCACGCCGCGCGCCTCCCACTCCTCGTTGTCGGGCACCAGGTCGCGCTCCTCGGGGGCGACGGGGCGGTTCATCTGCCACCAGGTGCGCACCTTGCGGAAGCCGGCGCGGGTCAGCCAGTCGTACTGGCGCTCGTCGCCCTCGAAGGCGCCGGTGTCGATCTGCTGGGTCGGCAGGCCGCGGGCCTCGCCGACGGCGCGGGCCTGTGCGGCGGCCCACTCGAAGAGGGCGTCGGAGCACTTGCGCGCGATCGGCGGCGCCAGCTCGCGGCTGACGATGTGGGAGTAGAGCATCCGGCCGCCGGCGCGGTCGTGGACGCTGCCCCAGGCCTGGATGTGGCCCTCGGGGTCGCGGATCACCACGTTGGCGCGGGTGCGCAGGCCGTGCTCGGAGACCTCGACCAGCACGTCGTCGACACCGGCCCCGGCCCAGCCGCGCCCATGGCGCTCGTGGGCGCGCAGCAGGTGGGTCAGCCGGGCGACCTCGAAGCGGTCCTCGGCGTCGGGGGTGCCGACCTCCCAGCCCTCCGGCAGGGGCAGGTCGTCGAGGATCTCCCCCGGGTCGCTCTCGAAGCGGTTCTCGTCGGGCAGCGTCTCCTCGTCGTTCACGGGGGTCATGATGCCGTACGCCGCCTCGCCCGCTCGGGCCTGGTGGTGCCGGTCGCGGAACTGGCGCCGGCTCACGAGGAACTGGCGCCGGCTCGGCGGGTCGGGTCAGGCGCGGCGGCGGGCGCCGGCCTCGGCGGTGCGCCAGGCGGCGGTGACGGTCTCGATCTCGGCGCGCAGCACGTCGATCTCGGCCTCGAGCTCGGCGACGCGCACGATGGCGTCGGCGGCGCGCTCCTCGGCCGACTCCAGGCTGCGGCTCAGCAGGCGGCCCTCCTTCTCGAGGTCGACGTTGCGGCGGTGGGCCACGTCGACCTGGCGGGCGCTGTCGGCGGCGCTGCGCTGGGTCTTGACCAGCTCGCTCTGCAGGTCGCCCAGGGCGCCCTCGCGCTCCTCGAGGCGGCTGGTCAGCTCGGCCACGCGGGCCGCGTGCTCGTCGGCGCGGGTCTCGGCCATCCGGCGGTAGGCCTGGGCCTGCTCGGCGCGGTCGCGGGCGGCGTCGCGGCGCGACTGCAGCAGCTCGGCGTGGGTGATGCGGGTGGCGGCGGCGCCGAGCACCACCGCGGCCAGGGCGGCGACGGTGACGAGCAGCGCCGAGCCGCTGGCGACCGCGCCCAGCACGAGCACGGCCGAGAGGACCAGCAGCACCGTGGCGACGGTGAGGCGGGTCGAGCGCTGGCGACGCCGCGAGGCCCGCGTGGCGGATGTGACCGGCGTGGCCTGCGTGGCTTCAGCGACAGAAGAGGACATGGGCCCAGGCTAGGCGTCCGCGTCGTCTCCCGGGACGCGACACGCGCGCTCGAGCAGCAGCCCGCACGCGACGACGCCCACACCGGCCAGCGCCGCGAGGCCCGACCAGAGCATCCGCTGGCCGGCCAGCTCGGCGTTGAGGCCCAGCCAGGACAGCGCGTAGCCGGCGTACCCCGCGCCGACGAGGGCGCCGACGTACGCGCTGGCGCGGCCGAAGGCCAGCCGGTTCACCGCGCGGTGCGCCTCCATCGGCTCGTGGCGCACCTGCAGCGCGGCGTGGGTGTGCCGGGCGGTGACGCCGACGACGAGGGCAAGCAGGCCGAGCAGGACCGGCTGCACCCAGGTGACGACCGGCGCCGAGCCGAGCCAGGCGATCGTGACGGGTCGCGCCAGCCAGCCGGCCACCAGGCCCACCACGATCGCGGCGGTCAGCGCCGCGGACGAGGTGGGGCGCAGGCGTCCCGCGCCCAGCCCGTCGGGCTCACCCGGTCGGCCGGGGTCGCTCACTCGACCGCGAGCGTGAGGTCCTCGCGCAGCGTGACGCCCTCGATGCCGGTCTCGGCCAGCAGGTCGGCGATCGGGCCGCGGCCGGGCAGGGTCGCGTCGGGCTCGAGGTCGAACCACGGCTTGAGCACGAAGGCGCGCTCGGCGGCGCGGGGGTGGGGCAGGCGCAGGTGCGGCTCGTCGCTGCGGCGGTCACCGACCACGATCAGGTCGACGTCGAGGGTGCGCGGGGCGTTGGGCACCTCGCTGCGCTCGCGCTCGAAGGCGTCCTCGATGGCCAGGGCCCGGTCCATCAGGCGGTTGGCCGCCAGCGTGGTGTCGATGAGCACCACCGCGTTGAGGTAGGGACGGGCGTCCTCCGGGGAGTCGACCGGCTCGGTCTCGTAGACCGGCGAGATGCCGGTGACCCACACGTCGGGGGTGTCGGCGATCGCGTTGACCGCGCCCTGGAGCATGGCCATCCGCTCGCCCAGGTTGGAGCCGACCGCCAGCACGGCGCGACGGATCGGACGCATCTCACCGGTGAGGGTGTCGGCGTTGATGATGTGCGGGTTGGGCGTCTCAGTCACGTCGAGTCCTCGCGTCTCCGGGTGATCGTCAGCGTGACGTCCGAGAAGGTCGCGCTGATGGGGGCGTGCGGCTTGTGGACCGTGATCCGGGCCCATTCAACACGGTCGTCCTGCAAGCAGACATCGGCGACCCGCTGGGCCAGCGTCTCGATCAGGTCGACCGGCTCGCGCTCCACCGCGGTCTTGACCGCGGTCACGAGACTTCCGTAGTCGACGGTGTCGCGCAAGTCGTCCGAGGCGGCGGCCGGGGCGGTGTCGACACCAAGCGCGAGGTCGAGCACGAAGGTCTGCCCCTCGCGCTTCTCGTGCTCCAGGACGCCGTGGTGGGCGAAGCACTCGACGCCCAGGACGGCGATCTCGTCGGTCATGGGCGGCCCTCCTCCGACGGCGTCTCGGTGCGCATCGCGGCCAGGGCGGCCAACGCGTCGCGAGCAGACCGTACGTCGTGCACCCGCACCCCCCACACCCCGGCCCGGGCCAGCTCGAGCACGACCGCCAGGTGGGCGGCCTCGCGTTCGCCGACCGGACGCGGCCCGGCGTCGTCGGCGAGCAGGGTGCCGAGGAAGGTCTTGCGGCTGGCTCCCACCAGCAGCCGGTGCCCCATCGCGAGCAGCGGGTCGAGGTCGCGCAGCAGCTCCCAGCTGTGGGCGGCGGTCTTGGCGAAGCCCAGACCGGGGTCGAGCACGATCCGGTCGTCGGCCACGCCGGCCGCCCGGATCGCCTCGACGCGCTCCTCGAGCTCGCGGCAGACCGCGGCCACCACCCCGCCCGGGTCGTCGTAGACCGCGAAGTCGCGCATCCGGTCGCTGTGGGCGCGCCAGTGCATCGCCACGTACGTCGCACCCGCGTCGGCCACCACGTCCAGCACCGCCGGGTCGGCCAGTCCGCCGGAGACGTCGTTGACCACGACCGCACCGGCCTCCAGGGCCGCCTCGGCGACCTCGTGGCGCATCGTGTCGACCGAGACGAGCGCCCCCGCGCCCGTCAGCTCGCGGATCACCGGCACCACGCGGGCCAGCTCCTCGGCGACCAGCGGCCGGGTCGCCCCGGGACGGGTGGACTCCCCGCCGATGTCGAGCAGGTCGGCGCCCTGCTCGAGCAGCGCCAGGCCGTGCGCGACCGCGTCGGCGGGGGCGGCGTACCGCCCGCCGTCGGAGAAGGAGTCGGGGGTGACGTTGACGACGCCCATCACGCGCGGGCGCCCCAGCGGCACGGCCAGCGCGGGGATCATCGACACGTCGGGAACACCTCGGGGACGGCTCAGCGGCGGGTGGTGCCGTGGATGAGGGCCATCGCCTCGGCGCGGGTGGCCCGGTCGGTCAGCATCGTGCCCCGCACGGCCGAGGTCACGGTGCGCGCGCCGGCCTTGCGGACCCCGCGCATGGTCATGCACAGGTGCTCGGCCTCGATGACCACGACGGCGCCGCGCGCCTCGAGGATCGTCATCAGCGCGTCGACCACCTGGGTGGTCAGCCGCTCCTGGACCTGGGGTCGCTGGGCGTAGACGTCGACGAGGCGGGCGAGCTTGGAGATGCCGGTGATCTTGCCGCTCTCGGCGGGGATGTAGCCCACGTGCGCCACCCCGGTGAACGGCACCAGGTGGTGCTCGCACATCGACCACAGCTCGATGTCGCGCACCAGCACCATCTCGTCGTGGCCGAGGTCGAAGGTGGTGGTCAGGACGTCCTCGGCGCGCATCCGCAGCCCGGCGGTGACCTCGGCGTACGCCCGCGCCACGCGGGCCGGCGTCTCGAGCAGGCCCTCGCGGTCGGGGTCCTCCCCGATGGCCAGCAGCAGCTCGCGCACCGCGGCCTCGGCCCGCGCCTGGTCGAAGGCGGGCACGTCGGCCGGGTCGCGCTCGGCGAGCGTGATCGGGTCGGTCACGGCCGCGACTGGCCGTCGCCGGGCGTGGGAGGGCCGCCGTGCACGTCGCCCCCGGAGCCCGGCGGCGTCACCACGGCGCCGGCACCGGCGTCGTCACCGGCGCGGTCGCTGCCGTTGGCGCGAGCCCGGTCGCGGATCTCCTGCGGGACCTCGACCGCGGGCACCTCGGAGGGCCGGCGGTGGGGCGACCCGGTCCAGGCCGGGCGCGCCTGGCGGCGGCGCAGCGGCTCGAAGACCTCGGCGATCTGCTCCTTGTCGAGCGTCTCCTTGTCGAGGAGCACCAGCACGAGCGAGTCGAGCACGTCGCGGTTCTCCTCCAGGATGTCGAAGGCCTCCTGGTGGGCGGCGGCCAGCAGGTTCCTGGTCTCCTGGTCGACCTTGGCGGCGACGTCCTCGGAGTAGTTGCGCTGGTGGCCCAGGTCGCGGCCCAGGAACGGCTCGGAGTTGGAGTCGCCCAGCTTGATCGCGCCCAGGGTCTCGGTCATGCCGTACTGGGTGACCATCGCGCGGGCCAGGTTGGTGGCCTTCTCGATGTCGTTGCCGGCGCCGGTGGTCGGGTCGTGGAAGATCAGCTCCTCGGCCGCCCGGCCGCCGAGCATGTAGGCCAGCTGGTCGAGCATCTGCGAGCGCGGCTGGGAGTACTTGTCCTCGTCGGGCAGCACCATCGTGTAGCCGAGCGCGCGTCCACGCGGCAGGATCGTGATCTTGTGGACCGGGTCGTTGCCCGGCAGCGCCGCCGCGACCAGGGCGTGGCCGCCCTCGTGGTAGGCGGTGATGAGCTTCTCCTTCTCGCTCATCAGGCGCGAGCTGCGCTGCGGGCCGGCGATCACGCGGTCGATGGCCTCGTCGAGCGAGATGTTGGTGATCTGCTTCTCGTCGTTGCGCGCGGTCAGCAGGGCGGCCTCGTTGAGCACGTTGGCCAGGTCGGCGCCGGTGAAGCCGGGCGTACGACGGGCGTAGGAGCGCAGGTCGATGTCGGGAGCCATCGGCTTGCCCTGCGAGTGGACCTCGAGGATCTTCTGGCGCCCGTCGAGGTCAGGGGCGTCGACCCCGATCTGGCGGTCGAAGCGCCCGGGCCGCAGCAGGGCCGGGTCGAGGACGTCGGGACGGTTGGTGGCGGCGATGAGGATGACCCCGCCGCGCACGTCGAAGCCGTCCATCTCGACCAGCAGCTGGTTGAGGGTCTGCTCGCGCTCGTCGTGGCCGCCGCCCATGCCGGCGCCGCGGTGCCGGCCCACGGCGTCGATCTCGTCGATGAAGACGATGGCCGGGGCGTTCTCCTTGGCCTGCTCGAAGAGGTCACGCACCCGCGAGGCGCCGACACCGACGAACATCTCGACGAAGTCGGAGCCGGAGATGGAGTAGAAGGGCACGCCCGCCTCGCCGGCGACGGCGCGCGCGAGCAGGGTCTTGCCGGTGCCCGGGGGGCCGTAGAGCAGCACGCCCTTGGGGATCTTGGCGCCGACGGCCTGGAACTTGGCGGGCTCCTGGAGGAACTCCTTGATCTCGCCGAGCTCCTCGATCGCCTCGTTGGCCCCGGCGACGTCGGCGAAGGTCGAGGTGGGCATGTCCTTGGAGATCAGCTTGGCCTTGGACTTGCCGAACTGCATCACGCCGCGGCCGCCGCCGCCCTGCATGTTGTTGAGCAGCCACAGGAAGACGATGAAGATGATGATGAGCGGCAGGAACGAGAAGAGGAACGAGCTCAGCGCGCTCGGGCGCGAGATCTCGGTCTTGAGCTCCTCGATCTCGCCGTTGCTGACCTGCATGCTCGCCGCGTTGTAGAGGCGCGGCTGGGTGCCCTGCACCCAGTAGGAGAAGACCTCGGCCCCCTCCTCGCGCACGCCGTCGTCGAGGGTCGCGCGGATCTCCTGGTCGCCGTCGACGAAGGTCAGCTCCTCGACCTCGCCCGACTCGATGTAGGCGGCCATCTCGGAGGCGGGGATCTCGTCCCCGCCGCTGCTGGGGGCCAGGAACTGCAGGGCGAGCAGGACGCCGACCACGGCGACCACGATCCACAGCCAGGGACCCTTGACAAAGCGCTTCACGGACTTCTCTCGTCTCAGACGTCGAACGGACCGACGACGGTACATGCCCGCGTCAGGCTCATTCTCGCAGGCGACTGGTGATCGAGGGGGCCCGGGACGGCGCCCGGGTCGCGCTCAGGAGTAGACGTGCGGGGCGAGGGTGGCGATGTCGCGAAGGTTGCGGTACTTCTCGCGGTAGTCGAGGCCGTAGCCGACGACGAACTCGTTGGGGATGTCCCAGCCGACGTACTTGACGTCGACGGGCATCTGCAGCGCCTCGGGCTTGCGCAGCAGCGTGGCGATCTCGACGCTGGCCGGGTTGCGGCTGGTGAGGTTGGAGGTCAGCCACGACAGGGTCAGGCCGGTGTCGATGATCTCGTCGACGATCACCACGTGGCGCCCGGAGATGTCGGTGTCGAGGTCCTTGAGGATGCGCACCACGCCGCTGGACTTGGTGCCGGAGCCGTAGGAGCTCACCGCCATCCAGTCCATCTCGAGGTGGCGGGTGAAGGAGCGGGCCAGGTCGGCCATCACCATCACCGCACCGCGCAGGATGCCGACGATGAGGAGCTCCTCGCCCTCGTAGTCCTGCTCGATCTGGGCGGCCATCTCCTTGAGCCGGTCCTGGATCTGTTCCTCGGTGAAGAGGACGTTGACGAGGTCGTGCTCCACGTGGGCAGAGTCCATGGAGGCAGCCTAAGGGTGGGCGCGGACGCCGGGCCCGGCTACCCCTTCTTCCTCACCACGCGCAGGGTGAAGGTGCCCGAGGTGGCGCGGTGGGCGGCGTCGCCGGCGTAGTCGACGTCGACGTCGTAGCGGCCCGGGGTGCGCACCCGGCCCAGCTGGGCGACGAGGCGGCCGCGGTCGCGCCGGCGCAGCACCGTGGTCGCGGCGACACCCCGCCCGGGTCCGTCGAGCGCCATCGAGACCAGCCCGGTGGGGATGCTCCCGCGCCTGCCCCCCAGCTGGGCGACGAGCTCGACGCGGCGACCGGCCCGCACCGTCAGGCCCCCCTTGCCCGCCGTGGAGCTGAGGGTGACCGACGGGCGGGGCAGCGCGACCAGCTCGACCGGTGCGCCGAGGCCGGCACGGTCGGCCCTGCCCTTGACGACGTCGACCCGGGTCGGCCGGTAGCCGGCGCGGGCCAGGACCACCGCGTAGGTGCCGGCCGGCACGTGCATGGCGAAGTAGCCGTGGTCGATCTCGTTGTCGGGGCTGGCGTAGCTGAGGTCGGTGGCCGCCACCGTCTCCTCGCGCTTGGTCACCCGCAACGCGGTGACCTCGACGTCGTCGAGCGGCCTGGCCGTGCGCGAGTCGACGACCTGGCCGTGGATGATCGAGCGCCCGGTCTCCCCCACCGCCGGGGCGCGGGCGCCTGGGGGCCGCTCGGCGCCGGTCGCCTGGGCGAGCGGCACCACCAGGGCGGCGGTGGCGACGGCGGCGATGCCTGCGCGACGCAGGGTCGTGGTCTGCATGCACCGAGTATGGGGCTGGGACGGCGCGGGCGGAGGCGTTTCGGCCCTGTTCCCCCGCGAGCCGGCGCCTACCTGCTCGACTCCACCCGGAGCGCGCCCTCGCGCCGCACACCGCGCAGGTGACCGGGCAGGTCGACCCACTTCTGGCCGCGCCAGCGGGTGACGAGGGAGTCGAGGGCGAGCACGTGCTCGTGGAAGAGCTCGGCGGCGGGGGCACCGGCGGCCAGTGCGGCGAGGCGCAGCACCCGGCGGCGCAGGGCGTCGGGGACACCCTCGAGGGCCTCGACGGGCAGGGCGCCCTCGGCGGTGACCAGGTCGGCGTACGTCGCCTCGGCGATGTCGTCGAGCAGGTCGGAGTCGGCGCGCAGCTGGTCGGCGGTGCGGGCGAGGGTGGCCGCGATGCCGGGGCCGAGCTGCTCCTCGAGCACCGGCAGCACGCTGCGCCGCACCCGGACCCGGGCGAAGCCGGGGTCGAGGTTGTGCGGGTCGTCCCAGGTCTCGATGCCCTCGACCTGGCAGGCGGTGACGGTGTCGTCGCGCGAGACGTCGAGCAGCGGGCGGCGGTAGCGGTCGAAGCGCCGACGCATCCCGGCCAGGCTGCGTCCGCCCGACCCGCGGGCCAGCCCCAGCAGCACCGTCTCGGCCTGGTCGTCACGGGTGTGGCCCAGCAGCACCGCCGCGGCCCCGACGTGGTCGGCGACCTGCTCGAGGACGGCGTACCTGGCCCGGCGGGCGGCCGCCTCGGGCCCGATGCCCGCGTCGGCGCCGACCTGCACCCGCGCGGTCAGGGTCTCGTCGGCGCCCATCGCGCCCATCTGCGCGACGACCCGCTCGGCGTGCTCGGCCGAGCCCTCCTGCAGGCCGTGGTCGACGGTCGCTCCGACCACCCGCCACCCCCCGGCGCGGGCCTCGTGCACGGTCGCGGCCAGCAGCGCCAGCGAGTCGGGCCCACCCGAGCAGGCCACGACCACCGTGTCGCCGGGGTCGAGGTCGTCGAGGTCGCGGCGCACCGCGACCCGCACCGCCGCGACCGACGGGTGCAGCTTCACGCCGGCCTCACAGGACGCGCGCGACCCAGGCCTGCGGGTCGTGGATCTCGGCCTTGCTGGGCAGGTGCTCCGGGCCGGCGAAGACGGCGTTGAACTCGCTCATCCCGACCTTGTCGACGACCGCCCGCACGAACGCCGCACCGTCGCGGTACTGCGCCATCTTGGCGTCGAGGCCCAGCAGCCGGCGCACCAGCCGGTCGAGGGTGCCGGCGCCCTTGCGGCGCTCGTCGAACTTCGAGCGGATCGCCTCGACCGAGCCGATCACCTCGGGCCCGACGCCGTCCATGACGACGTCGGCGTGACCCTCGAGCAGCGACATCACGCCGGTCGCCTGGTCCATCAGGTCGCGCTGCTCGGGGGTGCTGAACATCTCGACCAGGCTGCCGGACCCGCCTGGGCCGCCTGGGCCGCCCGCGCCGCTGACGGCGGCCTTGACCCGGGCGAACCCGTCCTCGAGCAGGCTCGCACCGTCCATCGTCGCGCTGAGCTGCTCGACCAGCGAGAAGATGTGGTCGCGCATCCACGGCACCGCCGTGAACTGCACCCGGTGGGTCTCCTCGTGCAGGCACACCCACAGCCGGAAGTCGCTCGGGTCGACGCCGAGCTCGCGCTCGACCTGCACCACGTTGGGCGCGACCAGCAGCAGCCGGCCGGCGGGGTCGTGGAAGGGGTCGAACTGGCCCAGCACCTTGCCGGCCAGGAAGCCCAGCAGCCCGCCCACCTCGGCGCCGGTGATCCGCGAGCCCACCGCCAGCGAGACCCCGCTCGGCGGCTTCTTCTCCACCAGCTTGGCCACCATCGGCGCCAGCACGGTGCTGAAGGCGTCGGCGTTGGCCTGCACCCACCCGCCCCGGTCGACCACCAGCACCGGCGCGGTGTCGGCGTCGGCGTGCAGGCCGGTGAACTCGGCGACCAGCGGCGTCGAGCGGTGCGCCCCGGCGCGCAGCTCCTCCACGGCACGCGCGGCCTCGTCGCGCTCCACCACCGGGCCGTCGCCGGCCAGCTTGGTCCCGAGGCGGACGGCGAGGTCCCAGTCGATGATCTGCGGAGGGCTCGTCATGCGTCGAACCTACTCACCCGCCGCCAGCGCCCGACCCACCCCGCGCGCACCGGCAGGCCCCCAGGGCGGCCGCGGCGCTGTCGAGCGCCGCCTGGGCGAACCCCTCGTCGGCCGCGCCGACCCGGTCGAGCATCAGCGCGAACACCATGGGCACGCCGTCGCGGGTCACCACGGTGCCGGCCAGGCTGCTGACCCCGCTGAGCGTGCCGGTCTTGGCCCGCACCGCGCCGACCGCAGCCGCCGGGGCGTCGTCGAAGCGGAAGGTGAGCGACCCGCTGAAGCCGGCCACCGGCAGCCCGCCGAGCACCGCGCGCACCGGGTCGTCCTCGTCGGCGCCGACGACCGCCTGGAGCAGGCCGACCAGCGTGGCGGGCGAGACCAGGTTCTCGCGCGACAGCCCGCTGCCGTCGTACAGGCGGCGCGGGGCGGGGACCCCGAGCCGCTCGAGGGTGCGCTCCACGCCGCGGACGCCGTCGACGAAGCTGCCGGCGCCGCCGGTGGCCAGGCCGACGTGGCGCAGCAGCACCTCGGTCGCCTCGTTGTCGCTGACCTGCAGCAGCCGGTCGACCACGTCGTCGACGGGCGCGCTCTCGACCACCGCGACCTCGTCGCCGCGCCCGCGGGCCGGCGACGGCGAGCCCTGCACGCGCACGCCGGCCTCGGCCAGCGCCGCGGCGAAGACCTGCGCGGCCACCACCGCCGGGTCGTCGACGCGGCCGTAGCCCGTCTCGGGACGGCCCTGGTCGACCCACAGCGCGGTGATCGGCGCGACCACGTCGCCGCGGTAGGTGTCGGGCCAGCGCGGGTTGAACGCCGGGCCCGAGAAGAGCGTGTCGTCGTAGCCGACCCGCACCCGGCGCACCCCCCGCTCGCCGAGCTCCTCGGCGCTGAGCCGGGCCAGGGTGGTGATGTCGGCGCGCGCCGGCACGCTGGTGGTGCCCGGCGCGTCGGGCTCGCGCATCAGGAAGGGGTCGCCTCCGCCGACGACGACCAGCCGGTTGCCGCGCAGCACCGTGGTCGTGGCGAAGGTGGTGCCCGGCTCGATCGTCTCGAGCGCGGCCACCGAGGTGAGCAGCTTGGTGGTCGAGGCCGGCACCAGCGCCCCGCCCTCCGCGTACGCCGGCGCCCCGGTCGCCCCGGCCACCGCGACGCTGACCCGCCTGCCGAGCCGCTGCTCGCCCAGGCGCCGCTCGAGCACCCGGCGTACGGCGGTCGGGCTGGGCTCGCCGGCGGCCCCGGGATCGACCGGGTCGGCCACCGGGTCGGGGTCGGTCAGCGCGGGCAGGCTCAGCCCCGGGGGCGGTGGCACGGCGGCGGGGTCGGTGCGCGGGTCGGGCTCCTCCTCGCCCCCCAGCACCTGCTCGTAGAGGCTCTCGACGCGCTCGCGGGCCGGGTCGACGAGGTCGAGGCGCCAGGTGGCCGCGCCGGCCGCGAGCACCAGGACGAGCAGCAGCACCGCCCACGTCGAGGCACGTCCGGCGTCGCCACGGGTCGTCGCCGAGGAGTGGCGTGGGTCACGTCGGACCACCTGGCGCACCTCCCCGTTCACGTTTCGGGCCATTGTGCGCGAGACTGTCGGCGGCTCCGCCACGGGGCCCGACATGACTTTTGACGACCGGCCCTCGTGCCGGACCGACACGCGGAGGCAATACGTGCTGGAGTTCGACGTACTGGTGGAGATCCCCAAGGGCGAGCGGAACAAGTACGAGGTCGACCACGAGTCCGGCCGGCTGCGCCTGGACCGGACGCTCTTCACCTCGACCCAGTACCCCGCCGACTACGGCTACATCGAGGAGACCCTCGGCCAGGACGGCGACCCCCTCGACGCCCTGGTGATCCTGCAGCAGCCCACCTTCCCGGGCTGCCTGATCAAGTGCCGCGCGATCGGCATGTTCCGGATGACCGACGAGGCCGGCGGCGACGACAAGGTCCTCTGCGTCCCCGCCGCCGACCCGCGCCTGGAGCACCTGCGCGACATCAGCCACGTCTCGAAGTTCGACCGCCTCGAGATCCAGCACTTCTTCGAGGTCTACAAGGACCTCGAGCCCGGCAAGTCCGTCGAGGGCGCCGAGTGGGTGGGCCGCACCGAGGCCGAGGCCGAGGTCGTCGCCTCCTTCGAGCGGGCCAAGAACAACGGCCACTGAGCCGCACCAGCCTGAAGGTTCATCGGGTCCCCGATGAACCTCGCGCCGCCTGACTGAACCTTCGGTCAGGCGGCGCGAGTCTTGTCGGGTCCCCGACAAAACTCCCGCGGGCGGGCCTCAGCCCAGGTCGCCCACCAGCGCAGGCGCGCGCACCATCTCGGTGGGCACCCCGAAGGCGTCGACGAGGTCGTTGGCGAGCGGGCGGACCTTGCGGCACAGCGAGGCCACCTCACGGCTGATCGCCTTGGAGCGCTGCGCGGAGAGCCGGCCGTGCTCCATGAACCACGCCCGGTCGGCCTCGATCGCCGACAGCGCGTGGAGGTCGCAGAGCAGCATGAGGGCGACCTTCTGGTCGCCGTCGGGCAGCGAACGGGTCTTGGCGACGAACGCCTCGAGCACCAGGCGCTCCATGTGCGCCGAGGCGGCGCCGATGACGTGGTCCTGCACCCGGGAGAAGACGGCGCCGGGGTGCATGCCCTGGTCGATGCCGCGCTTGAGCCGGCGCGCGGCGCCGCTGATCATGTGCTCCTCGCGGAAGCGCAGCATCGCGAGCTGGTAGTCGGGGTCGAGCAGCCCGGCCTCCTGGTCCCACTCGTCGCCGCCGGGCAGCAGGTCGCGCACCCGCTGCAGCAGCTGGTGCACCCGGGTCTTCTCCACGACCGTCTCGACGGCGAGGCCGGCCACGAAGCGGGCCATGCCCAGCTGGTCCATGTCCTCGAACTCGCTGGCGTAGTCGGTCAGCAGGCCCTTGGCCACCAGCTGCAGCAGCACGTGGTTGTCGCCCTCGAAGGTGGTGAAGACGTCGGTGTCGGCCTTGAGCGCGGTGAAGCGGTTCTCGGCCAGGTAGCCGGCGCCGCCGCACGCCTCGCGGCACTCCTGGATGGTGCGGGTGGCGTGCCAGGTGCCGAGCGCCTTGGTGCCGGCCGCGCGCGACTCGAGCTCGCGCTTGGTCTGCTCGTCGTCGACCTGGCCCGTCAGCACGTCGTGCAGCTGCCCGGAGAGCTCCTCCTGGGCGAAGTGCAGGGCGTAGGTGCGCGCCAGCAGCGGCAGCAGCCGGCGCTGGTGCATCCCGTAGTCGAGCAGCAGCTCCTCCTGCTCGTCGTCGGTGGCCTCGAACTGGCGGCGCCGCAGGGCGTACTTGACCGCCACGGCGAGCGCGACCTTGCTGGCGCTGATGCCGGCCGCGCCGACGCTGACCCGGCCGGTGACCAGGGTGCCGAGCATCGTGAAGAAGCGCCGGTTGGGGTTCTCGATGGGGCTCTCGTAGACGCCGGCCTCGGTGACGTCGGCGAAGCGGTTGAGCAGGCTCGCGCGCGGCACCCGCACGTGGTCGAACCACAGCCGGCCGTTGTCGACGCCGTTGAGGCCCATCTTCAGCCCGTCGTCCTCGATGCGCACCCCGGGCGCGGGCTGCCCGTCGACCCGGATCGGCACCACGAAGGCGTGCACGCCGCGCCCCTCGCCGCCCACCTCGAGCTGGGCGAAGACGACGGCGACCTCGCCGTGCGCGGCGGCGTTGCCGATGTAGTCCTTGCCGGCGTCCTCGGTCGTGGTGGTGATGACGAACTCGCCGGTCTCGACGTCGTACGTCGCGACCGTGCCGAGCGCCTGCACGTTGGAGCCGTGCCCGGTCTCGGTCATCGCGAAGCAGCCGAGCAGCTCGCCGGTGACCACCCGGGGCAGGTACTCCCGGTGGTGCCGCTCGGTGCCGAGCTGCTGGATCGCCCCGCCGAACAGCCCGAACTGGACCCCCACCTTGACCAGCACCGACAGGTCGCCGAAGGCCAGGGTCTCGAAGGCCGCGATGGAGGCGCCGAGGTCGCCGCCGCCGCCGTACTCGGTGGGGAAGCCCATCCCGGTCTGGCCGGTCGCGGCCATCTCGACGACGAGGTCCCTGACCCGGTCGCGGTAGTCGTCGCGGCTCAGCGTCTCGGCGTCGGTGAGGATGTCGGCGCTCTCGACGAGGTTGCGCCGCACGAGGTCGCGCACCTCCGCGTAGCGGCCGTCGAGCAGCCGCTGCAGCGCCGCCACGTCGACGTCGGGCCGCACGTAGCCGTCGGCGCGGGCCTCCGCGCCCTCGGCGGACCGGTCGGGCCCGGGGCCGGGCGGTGCCGGGACCTCCCTGGTCTCGGCGGGCGGGACGGGAGCAGGTGTCTCGGTCGACATGGCCCCACGCTACTGGGCGGGGAGGGGTGAGGGGGTCAGTCCTTGGAGACGGGGATCCTCGACGTCGTGGTCGTGGGGTGCGAGGCCAGCCCGCCGTGGTCGAACTTCTGGCCGGTGGCCAGGCCGCCGACGTAGAAGGCCACCAGCGCGATCATGATGCCGGCCAGGTCGTCGGCCACGTAGTGCCAGCCGAAGTAGAGGGTGGCCACGACGGTGATGGCGAAGTTGACCCAGAAGACGATCTTGAGCACCTTCGAGCGCAGCGTGTACTGCACCAGCAGCGCCACCAGCAGCGTGATCGCGGTGTGCAGGCTGGCGAACCCGGCGACCGACTGCACCTGGCCGGTCAGCCCGCCGAGGATCACGCCCTGCCGCGAGGAGACCAGCGAGTCCATCAGGTCGTTGGTGGGGGTCTGGGCCAGGTCGGCGTAGAGCGAGACGTACTCCAGGCCGGGGCCCAGCGTCGGCAGCGCGTAGTAGGAGAGGGTGCCGAGGCTCCAGGCGATGCACTGCGAGGTCACGAACCAGTAGCCGTAGGACATGTTGCGCGACCACACCAGCCAGGCCGTCAGCGCCAGCGGCACCAGCGGCAGGAACCACAGGTAGATGTAGGACAGCAGGTAGGCCACCACGTCGGTGCCCAGCAGCCCGTGCAGCACGATCGCCGGGTCGTTGCCGAAGAACAGCGCCCGGTCGAGCAGGTGCAGCTCGCGGTCGTACTTCGTCTCGATCATGAACGGCAGGAACGACTTGAGGTTGCGGTAGCAGACGTAGGTCACGTAGAAGCTGACGATGCCCAGCACCACCAGCGTGAGCCGCTCCCGGTTCCAGTGCGAGCGCAGCCGCTCGCGCGCCACCTGCACCATCGCCACGGGGTGTCCCTTGCCGAACCACAGCGAGCGCGGCAGCAGGTCGAGCAGCAGCGCCCCGGTCAGCAGCAGCGGCAGCCGCAGCCACGACGGGCCCAGGAAGCTGCCCTCGGGGTCGACCAGCCGCTTGTCGAGGATCAGCGCGGTGATGATGGCCCACAGGCCCATGGCGAGGGCGGTGCCCACGAGGAGGGCATAGGCGCGGCGGTACACGGGGTCGGAGTCTAGTGAACGGTGCTCACGCGCCGTCCGGCGCGCCGGGCAGCGCCTCGGGCAGCCCCTCGGGCAGCACCGCCGTGCGCGTCGCGTCGACCCGCAGCCGCACCCGGTCGCCGGGACCCAGGCGCCGGTCGAGACCGGCCACGGCGTCGCACTCGCCCACCTCGTCGACGTCGACGACCAGGCGCTGCAGCTCGGGGGTGGCGCGCAGCGAGCGCAGCGTCCCGGCCAGCCGCCCGTCGCCCGCCACCTGCAGCGCCGAGCGGCGTACGGCGACCGCGACGGCACGCTGCTCGTCCCCGGGGCGCTGGTCGGCGGCCGCCAGCACCCGCCGGGCGGGCGCGCCCTCGAGCACGCGCGCGTAGCCCAGGAAGAGCGCGGTGGCGGTGTCGACCGGCGCGCGCCAGACCTCCTCGATGCCGCCCTCCTGCACCAGGTGGCCGGCGCGCATCACCGCGAGCCGGTCGGCGACGGTGAAGGCCTCGTCGTGGTCGTGGGTGACCATCAGCGCGGTGGTGCCGGCGCGGCGCAGGATGTCGCGCAGGTCGCCGGCCAGCCGCTCGCGCAACCCCGCGTCGAGGGCCGAGAGCGGCTCGTCGAGCAGCAGCAGCCGGGGCTGCACGGCCAGCGCCCGGGCCAGCGCGACCCGCTGCCGCTCGCCGCCCGAGAGGGTCGCGGGCAGCCGGGCGGCGTACCCCTCGAGCCCGACGAGCTCGAGCAGCTCCTCGACGCGCTGCGCGGCGCCCGGTGTGCGGCGCAGGCGCAGCGCGTAGCCGACGTTGCGCCCGACGCTGAGGTGGCCGAAGAGCTGGCCGTCCTGGAACATCAGCGCGAAGCCGCGCTTGTGGGTGGGCACCCGGGCCAGGTCGTGGCCGTCCCAACGGATCGACCCGCTGCTCGGCTCGAGCCCGGCGACCGCGCGCAGCAGGGTCGACTTGCCGCAGCCCGAGGGGCCCAGCACCGCCAGCACCTGACCGTCGGGCAGGTCGAGGGAGACCCCGCGCACCGCGGGCACCCCGTCGTAGGAGACGTCGACGTCGGTCAGGGACAGCATCAGAAGGCTCCTAGAGAGGGCACGCGCAGCCGCTCGACGGCGAGCACGACGACCGCGGTAGTGGCGGCCAGCACCACCGAGGCGGCCAGGGCGGTGCCGTAGCTGAGCTCGCCGGGGCGGCCGATGAGCCGGAAGATCAGCACCGGCAGCGTGGGGTCGGAGGGGCGGGCCAGGAACGAGGTGGCGCCGAACTCGCCCAGCGAGATCGCGAACGCGAAGCCCGAGGCGGCCAGCAGCGGACGCCACACCACCGGCAGGTCGGCGGTGGCCATGGCGCGCAGCGGGCCGGCGCCCAGGGAGGCCGCGGCCTGGCGCTGCCGGTCGTCGACGCCGGCCAGCACCGGCACCAGGGTGCGCACCACCAGCGGCATCGCCACCAGCGCCTGGGCCAGCGGCACCAGCACCGGCGACTCGCGCAGGTCGAGCGGCGGGGAGTCGAGGGTGATGAAGAAGCCGAAGCCCAGGGTCACCGCCGAGACGCCCAGCGGCAGCATGAAGAGCCCGTCGAGCACCGAGCGCACCCGGCGCTCGGAGCGGCTGCGCGAGCGGCGGGTCAGCACGACGGCGATCAGCCCGCCGAGCAGCAGCGCCATCCAGGTGGCGTCGACGGCGGTGCGCAGCGAGGTGACCAGTGCCCCGGTCACCGGCACCGGGAGCGCCTGCAGCTCGGCGCCGCCGCCCAGGGCGCGGTAGTAGGCCAGCGACCACGCGCCGTCGACGCGCAGCGAGCCGACGACCAGGGTGGCGACCGGGGCCGCGACCAGCACCAGCAGCAGCGCCGTCGCCACCAGCTGGGGCACGTCGCTGCGCCGGGGCCGGTGCGGCCGCGCGGTGCTGCGCGCCAGGGTCGGGTCGGGCACGGCGCGCAGGCGACCGGCCACGACCAGCAGCGCCACCACGGCGACCAGCTGCAGCACCGACAGCGCCGCGGCGGCCTGCAGGTCGAGCAGCTCGGTGGTGAGCAGGTAGATCTCGGTCTCCACCGAGGAGTAGCGCAGCCCGCCGAGGGTGAGCACGACGCCGAAGGCGGTGGCGCAGAAGAGGAAGACGACGCTGGCCGAGGAGACCACCGCCGGGCGCAGCATCGGCCAGGTCACGGTGCGGAAGACCTGGGCCGGGGAGGCGCCCAGCGCGGCCGCGGCCTCCCCGGGTCGGGCGTCGAGGCCCTCCCAGGCGGCGCCGACGCCGCGGATCACCACGGCGACGTTGAAGAAGACCAGGCCCGCGACGATGCCGGCGGCGGTGCCGTCGAGGTCGACCCGGCCGCCGGTGAGGGCGACCACCGGGCCCGACTCCCCCAGCAGCTGGCGGAAGGCGACGCCGACCACCACGGTCGGCAGCACGAACGGCACCAGCAGCGCCGCCCGCACCGCGCGGCGACCCGGCCAGCGCAGCCGGTGCAGGGCGTACGCGGCGGGCAGCCCGAGGACCACCGCCAGCACGGTGGCCACCGCCGAGGACCACACCGTGAACCACAGCACCCGGCCGGTGCGGGCCCGGGTGAGCACCTCGAGCACCCCGCCGACGTCGAGGTCGCCGTCGGTGACGAAGCCGCGCGCGACCATGCCCGAGACGGGCAGCACGAAGAACACCCCGAGCACCGCCAGCGGCAGCCCGGCCAGCGCGACCAGGCCGAGCAGGCGGCGCGGGGTGGTCATCAGCGGCTGACCAGCTCGTTCCACTCCCGCAGCCACTCGTCGCGGTTCGCGTCGATCTCGTCGGGGTCCACCGACCAGGGGTCGGAGGGACGCTCGGTGAGGTCGGCCCACTCCGCGGGCAGCTCGGTGCCCTCGACGGCCGGGTAGACGTACATCGACGAGGGCAGCGCCTCCTGCACCGCGGGCGAGACCAGCCACTCGACGACCGTGCGGGCGCCCTCGGGGTTGTCGGCGCCGCGCAGCACGCCGGCGTACTCGACCTGCTCGTAGCAGGTGTCGAGCAGCGCCCGGGTCGTCGTGCCACCCTCGCCGTCGACGGTGAAGGCGGGCGAGGAGTCGTAGGAGGTCACGACCGGCCGGTCGCCCTTGCCACCGCCCTGGGTGAAGTCGACCTGGTAGGCGTCCTCCCAGCCCTTGACGACCTTGGCGTCGTTGTCGAGCAGGTCCTCCCAGTAGTCCTGCCAGTCGTCGCCGTACGCCGCGATCGTGGTGAGCAGGAACGCGAAGCCGGGCGAGCTGGTGGTGGCGCCGGGGGTGACGAAGAGGCCCTCGTAGGCCGGGTCGGTGAGGTCGTCGAGGGTCTCGGGCGCATCGAGGTCGCGCTCGGCGAACCAGGTGGTGTCGACGTTGACGCACACGTTGCCGGTGTCGACGGCGACCAGGGCGCCCTCGTCGTCGCCGGGCAGCGCGTTCTCCTCGACCCCGGCGGGGGTCTCGAGGTCGGTCGGCTCGAAGACGTCGGCCTCGAGGGCGCGGGAGCCGAAGGTGTTGTCGACGCCGAAGGCGACGTCGCCGATCGGGCTGTCGGTGTTGAGCACCAGCTGGCTGGTCAGCGCGCCCGCGTCGCCGCCGGCGCGCTGCTCGAGGTCGTAGCCGCTCTCGCGCTCGAAGTCCGCCACGAGCTCCTCGGGCAGGTAGAAGCTGTCGTGGGTGACGAGCACGACGGTGCCGCCCGCCTCGTCACCGCCCCCGGCCGGGTCGGAGGCCGACTCGTCGTCGCCCGTGCCGACCAGCGAGCAGCCGCTCACGGCCAGCGCCAGGACGGCGGCCACCGCGGTCCTCGTCGGGTGGATGTGCATGCGCATGCGTCGCATCTGGACTCCCTTCGCCGGTCTTAACCGGAGCAGGTTCGGAGGGTCTGCGGCGTGTCCGCACTCTCAGCACCACCCCGGCCGGGCCGGGCGGGTGCTCCCCTGTCTGTCGTCGTCGAGGGTATCCGGCGGTGTCGAGGGGCGCGGCCCCCGGTCGGCTGCCCGGTCGGCTCCGCCCGTGCAGGTGGGCGGGCGCATGGTGGGATGGGCGGCATGCCGAGCCTGCGCCACGACCTGCTGGCCCTCGTCGTGCCGCGCCTGCGCGGCGCCGGCGCGGTCACCGACCCCGCCGCCGAGCGCGCCTCGGTGGAGTCCTCCCACGCCGGGCTCGACCGCCGGCTGCCGACCCGGTCGGTCCCGGCCTTCGGGCTGCGCTTCGAGCACGAGGTCGACGACTCCGCGGGCTTCCCCGTGCACGTGCTGACCCGGCGCGGCACCTCCCCGGCCCGCACCCTGGTCTGGCTGCACGGGGGCGGGTTCGTCTCGCCCCTCGACCCCGTGCACGTCCGGTACGCCGCCCGCCTGGCCGACGCGCTCGGCGTACGCGTGCTGCTGCCCGACTACCCACTGGCCCCCGAGCACACCTGGCGCGACTCGCTCGAGCCGCTGGCCGAGCTGGTGACGCGGTGGGCCACCGGCCCCGGGCTCGGCGGCCTGCTGCTGGGCGGCGACTCCGCCGGCGGCGGGCTGGCCCTGGCGCTGGCCCAGGCGCTGCGCGAGCGGGGGCAGGTGCGCCCCGAGCGGTTGCTGCTGGTCTCGCCCTGGGTCGACCTGACCACCTCGAGCCTGGCCACCTCGTGGTTCGACCGGCGCGACCCGTGGCTGCACACCTCGTCGCTGCGGCTCTACGCGCGCTGGTGGGCCGGGGTGCCCGACGACGCGCCCGACGACCACGCCGACCTGGCCCGCACCGAGGTCTCCCCCGCGCTCGGCGAGCTCGGCGACCTGCCGCCGACGCTGGTGCTGTGCGGCACCCGCGACCTGCTGGTGCCGGCCTGCCGACGCCTCGCCGACCGCGCCGCCGATGCCGGGTGGGACCTGACCTACGTCGAGGCGCCCGGCGCGATCCACGTCTACCCGCTGCTGCCGGGCATCCCCGAGGCCGCCCGCGCCTGGGCCACCACCCTGGAGTTCCTGCGATGACCCTCGCCATCAGCGCCCAGCCCTTCGCCGCCCTCGACGCCGCGGCGGCGTACGACGTGTGGCGGCTGCGCCAGCAGGTCTTCGTCGTCGAGCAGGAGTGCGCCTACCCCGACCTCGACGGCCGCGACCCCGAGCCCGGCACCCGCCACGTGCTGCTCACCGACGACGGCGAGCTGGTCGGCTACGCGCGGGTGCTCGACGACGCCACCACCTGGCGGGTCGGGCGGGTGCTGCTGGCCCCCGCCGCCCGTGGCCGCGGGCTCGCCGACCAGCTGGTGCGCACCGCCCTCGACGTCTGCCCCGACCGCGACGTCGTGCTCGACGCCCAGTCGCCACTGACCGGCTGGTACGCCACCTTCGGCTTCATCCCCGACGGCCCGGAGTTCCTCGAGGACGGCATCCCGCACGTGCCGATGCGCCTCCCCCACGGCGCGTAGCCCGCCGCCGGGGCACCGCCGTTGGTCGAGCAGCGAGGGCCGAAGGCTCGAGCGTCGACGAGACCCCGCAACCACCCGGCGCCCGGCGAGTGGGCCGCTCGCCGGGTCTCGGCGACGCTCCTCGCTGGCGCTCGTCACTGCTCGACCAACGGGTCAGGTGGCGGTGAAGAGGACGCCCGCGTCGGTCTCCTCGCGGGCGACCCGGCCGCGGGCGTGCAGGAGCTCGAGGTGGGCCTTGGTCTCCATGGCGGCCATGCCCTGGCTGAAGACGTCGAGGCTGTCGTAGGCCTTCTCGTGGCGGGTCCAGCCGAGGTGACCGGCGACGTCGTGGCTGGTCAGGGGTCCGCCCGCCAGGGCGGCGAGGCTCTGGTCGAGCCGGTCCTCGTGGAAGGCCAGCAGCTCGTCGACGCGGGCGTGGGTCGACGGCGAGACCGGGCCGTGGGCCGGCAGCACCCGCAGGTCGGGCAGCGAGCGCACCCGGGTCAGCGAGGCCATGAAGTGGCCCAGCGGCTGGTCCATCGGGGGCACCGTGAAGCCGATCGACGGGGTGATCGTGGGCAGCACGTGGTCGCCGGCGAAGAGCAGGCCCGCGTCGGCCTCGGCGAAGACGTAGTGGCCGGGGGTGTGGCCCGGTGTGTGCACGGCGTCGAGCACCCGGGCGCCGACCGCGATGCGCTGGTCGCCGTCGAGCCAGGTGGTGGGGTACTGCCACTGCGTCAGGTCGGGGTCGTCCTCGCCGACACCGAGCCACACCTCGGCGACGTCGTGGGCGCCGGCCGAGCGCAGCACCGCCGCGAACGGGTTCTCGGTGAGGTCGCCGGCGTTGTTGAGCAGGTCGAGCGCGGGCTTCTCATCGGCCCCGAGCGCCACGTCGACGCCGAGCTCGCGGCCCAGCACGGTGGCCATCGTGAAGTGGTCGCGGTGCACGTGGGTGACCAGGAACCGCTTGATGTCGCCGAAGCCGGCCCCGATCCCCTTCAGGCACCGGTCGAGCAGCTCGCGCGCCTCGGGGATCGCCCAGCCGCCGTCGACCAGGGTCAGCCCGTCGTCGGTCTCGATCGTGTAGACGTTGATCGCCTTGAGCCCGTCCATCGGCAGCGGCAGCGGGATCCGGTGGATGCCGGGCGCGACCTCCCAGGCGCCCTCGACGGTCCAGTGCTCGCCGGAGTCGGGCGAGACAGCGTACGCCGTGGGCGTGCCGCCGCGCGGGGGCCGGCCGGGCTGCTTGTCGGGCTGCTGGTCGGGCTGGGGAGAACTGGTTGACGCGGTCACCCGACCGACCCTAGGCCCCGCCCCCGGGGCGGCTCACCCGAGGTCCGGCAGGCCGAGGTCGAGGTTCGGCTGCTGGATGCCGCCGTCGACCTCGAGCACCTTGCCGGTGACGTACTGCCCGGCGCGCGAGGCCAGGTAGAGCACCGCGGCCGCGATGTCCTCGGCCTCGCCCACGCGCCCCAGCGGCGTCTTCGTCTCGAGCTGGTCCATCATCTCGGGCTGCCCGGCGACGAACTCGAGGGCGCTGGTCATCACCGAGCCGACGTAGATGCCGTTGACGCGGATGCGCGGTGCCAGGTCGGTGGCGGCCAGGCGGGCCCAGTGCGCGAGCGCGGCCTTGGCGGTGCCGTAGGCCAGGTAGCCGCGCCCGGAGGCGCGGCCCATCATCGAGGAGATGTTGACGATGGAGCGCTGCGCGTCGTCGGGGCCCTCCAGCATCAGCGGCACCGCGGCGACACTCAGCGCGTGGGCGGTGGAGACGTTGAAGTGGAACGCCTCCTCCAGGTAGGCCACGTCGGTGTCGAGGAAGGCGTTGGGGATGGTGCCGCCGACGTTGTTGACGACCGTGTCGAGGCGCCCGAAGCCGTCGTACGCCGCCTCCGCGAGCCCGGCGACCGCCCCGGTGTTGGAGAGGTCCGCGGGCACCACGAGGGCGCGGCGGCCGGTGGCCCGCACCGCCTCGGCGACCCGCTCGAGCTGGGAGGCGGTGCGCGCGGAGAGCAGCACGTCGGCCCCGGCCTCGGCGAGGGCGACCGCGGTGGCGGCGCCGATGCCGCGCCCGGCGCCGGTGACCACCGCGACGTGGTCGGTGAGGGTGAAGCGCTCGAGGATGCCCATCAGCGCGCCACCAGTCCACGCCCGGTCACCAGGGGCAGGTCGAGGGCGGTGACCAGGCCGGGAGCGGCGGCGCAGACGGCGGGCAGCGAGTTGACCAGTCGCTGGGCGGTGGTGATCATCCCCGACACGTTGTGGTCGCCGTGCTCGCCGTGGTGGGTCAGGTCGAGCTTCAGGACGGGCTCGCCGAGGATCTCGACGCGGTAGCAGCCGTCGTCCTGGGGCGGGGTCGGCCACTCGGGCACCTGGTCGGGGGCGGTGCGGGTGACGTGCTCGAGCACGACCCGCTCGACGCCGTCGACCTTGCCGACGACGCGGAAGCGCACCGCGCCCATGGTGCCGGCGGCGACGGCGCCGCTGACGCTGGGTGTGTCGACCTCGGCGGCGCGCCGGTCGACCTCCTCGGTCAGCGGCTCGTCGAGGGTGACGTCGAGGCCGGCGGCGATCTGGCGCACCACGCTGCCCCAGGCCATCGAGAGGATGCCGGGCTGCCACAGCATCCCGACCTCCTCCATCGGGCGGCCGAAGCCGAAGAGGTCGCCCATCACGACGGGCTGGTAGTAGGTGGAGTAGTCGGCGATCTCGCTGACGCGCACCAGGTCGATGCGCTGCGAGAGGCTGCTCAGCACGAGCGGCAGGACGTCGTTGGCGAAGCCGGGGTCGATGCCGTTGACGTGGAGGCTGGCGTCGCCGCGGCGCCCGGCCTCGGCGATCCGCTCGATCATGTCGGGCGGCAGGATCTCGGCGGGCCACTGCAGCAGCACCGGCCCGGACGAGACCACGTCGAGGCCCTGCTCGAGCATCCACAGCAGGTCCTCGATGGCCTCGAAGGGCCGGTCGTCGGTCATCGCGGCGTGCACGACGGCGTCGGGTGCGAGCGCCACCAGCTCGTCGCGGTCGGTGGTGGCCCGCACGCCCAGCTCGCGGCCGAGGCCGGCGAGCTCGCCGGCGTCGCGGCCGTGCTTGTCGGGGTTGGAGACCCAGACCCCCACCAGCTCGAGGTCGGGGTGGGCGTCGATGCCGGCGATCGCGTGGCGACCGATGGTGCCGGTGGACCAGACGACGACGCGCAGGGGCTTCTCGGGGACGACCTGTGTCATGCCCGCAATCTAGAACACGTTCTAGATCTGCGGAAGGGTTTCGCGCCCTCCCGGGTCGGCGGCCCGGGCGGCGTCGCGCACCGGGCAGTGCGTGCCGGCGTAGATGGTGGGCATGCACCGGTTGCAGTGGATGCAGGCACCCTCGCCGCTGCGACCGGCCGCGCGCTCGCGGGCCACCCGGTCGACCAGGCCCGGCTCGCGCAGCACCGCGCGGGCCAGGGCGACGTACTCGAACCCGTCGGCCATCGCCTGCTCCATCGTGTCGAGCCGGTTGATGCCGCCGAGCAGCATCAGCGGCAGGTCGACGGCCTCGCGCACCCGCAGTGCCTTGTCGCGGAAGTAGGCCTCCTCGAAGGGGTAGGACTTCAGGAACGACCGGCCCATCGGGGTGCGCATCCCCCAGCCGACCAGGCCGCCCATCGCGGCCGCGAACTCGCGGTGCGGGACGTCGCCGCGGAAGAGGTACATCGGGTTCATCAGCGACGAGCCGCCCGAGAGCTGCAGCGCGTCGAGGCACCCGTCGGCCTCGAGCAGCTGGGCGACCTCGACGGCCTCGTCGGTGCTCACGCCCCCGCGGAAGCCGTCGGAGAGCGAGAGCTTGGCGGTGACCGCGACCGCGTCGCCGACCTCCTCGCGCACCGCGCGGGCGACCTGTCGGGCCAGGCGGGCGCGGTTCTCGAGCGAGCCGCCCCAGCGGTCGGTGCGGCGGTTGAGCCCCGGGGCCAGGAACGAGGAGACCAGGTAGGAGTGCGCCATGTGCAGCTCGAGGCAGTCGAAGCCGGCGCGGGCCAGCGTGCGCGCGGTCGCGACGTACGCCCCGGTGACGCGGGTCAGGTCGGCCTCGGTGGCCGCCGCGACCAGCTGCATCGACAGCGGGCTGGGCATCCGGCTGGCCGCGATGGCGCGCACGCCGTTGGAGCGGCCGTTGGCGACCGGCCCGGCGTGCCCGACCTGGCCGGCCACGGCGGCGCCGGCGTCGTGGACGGCCTCGGCGAGACGGGCCAGCCCGGCCTCGGTGGCCGGCCCGACAACCACCTGCTCGCGGTGGGTGCGGCCCTCGGGGGCGACCGCGAGGTAGGCGAGCGTGGTCATCCCGATCCCCCCGCGCGCCACCTCGAGGTGGTAGTCGACGAGCGCGTCGGTGACCTGCCCGTCGGGGGTGCGTCCCTCGAACGTCGCGGCCTTGACGATGCGGTTGCGCAGCCGCACGGGACCCAGGCTCGCCGGAGCCAGCACGTCGGGGGTGGCGCTCATGGCGGCATCGTAGACCCTCGATAGAACGCGTTCTAGTTCTGCCGCTGTCGGGGCTCCTGCCAGACTGCGGCCCCATGAGCGAGCGCGACCCGATCCGCGAGGCCCACCGCCAGTGGGTCGCCCACGGCTGGCCCGAGGCCGCCGACGGGATGGCGCTGGTGACGTCGGTGGTGCGCGTCCAGCAGCTGCTGAGCGGACGCATCGAGGCGGTACTGCGCCCGCTCGACCTGACCTTCGCGCGCTACGAGGTGCTGCGACTGCTGTCCTTCTCCTCGGCCGGGCGGCTGCCGATGATGCGGTTGGGCTCGCTGCTGCAGGTGCACCCCGCCTCGGTCACCAGCGCGGTCGACCGCCTCGAGCGCCAGGGCTTCGTACGCCGCGTGCGCGGCGACGGCGACCGGCGCGTGGTGCTCGCGGAGATCACCGACGCGGGACGCGAGGTCGTCGAGCGGGCGACCGAGGGGCTCAACACCGACGTCTTCGGCTCCCCCGGCATCGGGGCGGAGTCGACGGCCGAGCTGACCAGGCTCCTGGGCGAGCTGCGCGCCAGCGCGGGCGACCGGGTCGACTGATCCGTCCCCGACCGCGCAGACCGCCTCGACTACCGGCACGTAGGGGTTCCGGGTGCGACGGGCATCACTTATGCTGAGATAGTTGGACGTCCAACTATCTTCCCCGGAGCGAGCCCCGCATGAGCGACCTGCACCAGCCCACCCACCCCGTCCGCCTCGTCACGGCCTCGAGCCTGTTCGACGGCCACGACGCCTCGATCAACATCATGAGGCGGATCTTCCAGAGCCAGGGCTGCGAGGTGATCCACCTCGGGCACAACCGCTCCGTGGCCGAGGTCGTCGACGCCGCGCTCGAGGAGGACGTGCAGGGCGTCGCCGTGTCGTCGTACCAGGGCGGGCACATCGAGTACTTCGAGTACCTCGTGGAGTCGCTGCGCGAGCGCGGCGCCGGGCACGTCAAGGTCGTCGGCGGGGGCGGCGGCGTGATCGTGCGCGACGAGATCCAGCGCCTGCGCGACTCCGGGGTCACCATCTTCTCGCCCGAGGACGGGCAGCGCATGGGCCTGGTCGGGATGATCAACAGCGTCGTCGCCGACTGCGACCACGACCTGTGGGAGGCCGGCTCGGTCACCGCCGAGCAGGTGCTCAGCGGCGACCGCTTCGCCGTGGCCCGCGCCATCACCGGGGCCGAGCTGGGCCGCCTCGGCGGCGAGCTCGAGACCATCCAGCAGGCCGCCGCGCGCAGCCACGCCCCCGTGCTGGGCATCACCGGCACCGGTGGCTCGGGCAAGTCCTCGCTCACCGACGAGCTGGTGCGCCGCTTCCGCGTCGACCAGCAGGACAAGCTGCGCGTGGCCGTGATCGCCGTCGACCCGACCCGTCGCAAGGGTGGCGGGGCGCTGCTCGGCGACCGGATCCGGATGAACAGCCTCGACGGCGACCGGGTCTTCTTCCGCTCCCTGGCCACCCGCGGCGCCCACGAGCTGCCCGACCACCTGCCGCACGTCATCGACGTCGCCAAGGCCGCCGGCTTCGACCTCGTCATCGTCGAGACCCCCGGCATCGGCCAGGGCGACGCCGCGATCGTGCCGTTCGTCGACACCGCGATGTACGTGATGACGCCCGAGTTCGGCGCCGCCAGCCAGCTCGAGAAGATCGACATGCTCGACTTCGCCGACACCGTGGCCATCAACAAGTTCGAGCGCCGCGGCGCCAAGGACGCGCTGCGCGACGTCGGGCGCCAGCTGGTGCGCAACCGCGAGGCGTTCGGCCAGCAGCCCGACCAGATGCCGGTCTTCGGCACCAGCGCCGCCACCTTCAACGACGACGGCGTCACCGCGCTCTACCAGCACCTGCGCGGCATCCTGGCCGAGAAGGACCTGCCCGCCCAGGAGGGCACTCTGGCCCCCGTCGAGGTCAAGCACTCCTCCGGCATCCGCGCCGTGGTGCCCCAGGAGCGCGTTCGCTACCTGGCCGAGATCACCGAGACCGTGCGCGGCTACCACCAGCGCACCGAGCAGCTCGTCGAGGCGGCCCGCCGGGTCCAGCGCCTCGAGGCCGTCACCGCCGAGCTCGAGGACCACGACGCCGGCGACGTGCCGGCCCTGCTCGAGAAGGCCCGCCGCCAGCTCGACCCCGAGGTCGCCGAACAGCTCGAGGCCTGGCCCTCGGTCATGGAGTCCTACTCCGGCGACGAGCAGGTCGTGGTGGTGCGCGACAAGGAGATCCACACCGCGCTGACCCGCGAGTCGCTCAGCGGCAACAAGATCCCCCGCGTCGCGCTGCCGTCGTACGACGACGCCGGCGAGCTGGTGCGCTTCTGGCGCCGCGAGAACCTGCCCGGGCTCTTCCCCTTCACCGCCGGCGTCTTCAAGTTCAAGCGCGACGGTGAGGACCCGGCGCGGATGTTCGCCGGCGAGGGCGACCCCGCGCGCACCAACCGCCGCTTCAAGATCCTCTCGGCCGACGGCGACGCCAAGCGGCTCTCGACCGCCTTCGACTCCGTGACCCTCTACGGCCGCGACCCCGACGAGCGCCCCGACATCTACGGCAAGGTCGGCACCTCCGGCGTCTCGGTGGCCACGCTCGACGACATGAAGGTGCTCTACGACGGCTTCGACCTCGTCGCGCCGAGCACCTCGGTCTCGATGACCATCAACGGCCCGGCGCCCACGGTGCTGGCCTTCTTCCTCAACACCGTCATCGACCAGCAGGTCGACGCCTTCCGCGAGCGCGAGGGCCGCGAGCCCGACGCCGACGAGACCGCGATGCTCGCCGCCCACGCCGTGGCCAGCGTGCGCGGCACGGTGCAGGCCGACATCCTCAAGGAGGACCAGGGCCAGAACACCTGCCTGTTCTCCACCGAGTTCTCGCTGCGGATGATGGCCGACATCCAGGAGTGGTTCATCCAGAAGCAGGTGCGCAACTTCTACTCGGTCTCCATCTCCGGCTACCACATCGCCGAGGCCGGGGCGAACCCCATCAGCCAGCTCGCCTTCACCCTGGCCAACGGCTTCACCTACGTCGAGGCCTACCTCGCGCGGGGCATGGACATCGACGACTTCGCGCCCAACCTGTCGTTCTTCTTCTCCAACGGCATGGACCCCGAGTACTCCGTCATCGGCCGCGTCGCGCGCCGGATCTGGGCGGTGGCGATGCGCGACAGGTACGGCGCCAGCGAGCGCTCGCAGAAGCTGAAGTACCACGTGCAGACGAGCGGTCGGTCCCTGCACGCGCAGGAGATGGACTTCAACGACATCCGCACCACGCTGCAGGCGCTGATCGCGATCTACGACAACGCCAACTCGCTGCACACCAACGCCTACGACGAGGCGGTCACGACGCCGGGCGAGGAGTCGGTGCGCCGCGCGCTGGCCATCCAGCTCATCATCAACCGCGAGTGGGGCCTGGCGATGAACGAGAACCCGCTGCAGGGCTCGTTCATCATCGACCAGCTCACCGACCTCGTCGAGGAGGCCGTGCTCGCCGAGTTCGACCGCATCAACGAGCGCGGCGGCGTGCTCGGCGCGATGGAGACCGGCTACCAGCGCGGGCGCATCCAGGACGAGTCGATGCTCTACGAGCACCGCAAGCACGACGGCTCGCTGCCGATCGTGGGCGTCAACACCTTCCTCAAGGAGGTCGGCGACGACGCCACTCCCCAGCACGTCGAGCTGGCCCGCGCCACCGACGAGGAGAAGGAGTCGCAGCTGCGCCGGGTGCACGAGTTCCAGCGCGCCCACGAGGACGAGGCCGCCGAGGCGCTGGCCCGCCTCAAGGCCGCGGCCACCTCCGGCGAGAACGTCTTCGCGGTCCTGATGGACGCCGCCCGCGTCTGCTCGCTGGGCCAGGTCACCGAGGCCTTCTTCGAGGTCGGCGGGGCCTACCGCCGCAACGTCTGACCCGGCCCATACTTCCCGCCGAGACGGCCCAAACTTCACCCTGACCCGGCCCATACTTCGCGTCGAGTCGGCCCGAACCTTCGGCCGGCCGGTTCGGGCCGGGTCAGCGGGAAGTTCAGGCCGGGTCGGTGGGAGATTCAGGCCGGGTCGGCGGGAGATCTGGGACGGGTCGGCGGGAGATTTGGGACGGGTCGGGGAGGGT
>NZ_JBDYKJ010000040.1:0-42534 GCF_040012395.1 Nocardioides sp. 31GB23
CGCCCCGCTGGATGCGCGACCTGGTCACCCGCCGCGACACCCACTGCGTCTTCCCGTTCTGCGACACCGGCTCCCCGCGCTGCGACCTCGACCACATCAGCCCCTACGTCCCGATCCACCTCGGCGGCCCGCCCGGCCAAACCCATCCAGGCAACCTCGCGCCGCTGTGTCGACACCACCACCGAGCCAAGACCGAAGAGCACTGGACCTACCAGCGCACCGACCACGGCGACTACATCTGGCGCGACCACCACGGGCACAGCTACGCCGTCACCCCCCACGGCACCCTCGAGCTCGACGCGCGGTGACCGGCTTCACGCCTCCACGGACTCACCCCGGGAATGTCGCTGGGGCCTCATTGGTTGAAGCTTGCATGACTTCAACCCGTATCGCCGTCCTCGTCGGCAGCCTCCGTGCCGACTCCCTCAACCGCCGCCTGGCCGAGGGCCTGGTGGCCTCCGCGCCCGAGGGCGTCGAGCTCGAGATCGTCGACGGCCTGGGCGAGCTGCCCTTCTACAACGAGGACCTCGACGGCGAGACCCCGCCGGCCGCGGCCGTGCGCCTGCGCGAGACCGTCGGCGCCGCCGACCGCGTCCTGGTCGTCACCCCCGAGTACAACGGCACCATGCCGGCCGTGCTCAACAACGCCATCGACTGGCTCTCGCGTCCCTACGGCACCGGTGCCCTGGTCGGCACGCCGCTCGGTGTCATCGGCGCCACCCCGACGCCGTACGGCGGCCGCTGGGCGCACGCCGACGTCGTGCGCTCCGCCGGTGTCGCCGGCGCGACCGTCGTCGAGGACATCACCGTGTCGCAGTCGGCCCTCGAGGTCGACCCGCTGACCGACCCCGAGGTGCAGGAGAAGCTGGCCGACGCCGTGCGTCGCCTCGTCGCGCACAGCGACGCCGTCGCAGCCTGAGGCCTAGGGTCGTGGCATGGCCGACCTCCACGACCTGACCGCCCTCGAGCAGGGGGCGCTCGTCCGCCGCGGCGAGACGTCCCCGCTCGAGCTGGCCGAGCACTACCTCGACCGCGTCGAGAGGCTCGACGACGTCGGCGCCTTCGTGCACCACACCGCCGAGCAGGCCCGCGAGCGAGCCGCCGCCCTGGGCGCCGTGCCACCCCACGGCGCCGGCCCCCTCTGGGGCCTGCCCACCGCGGTCAAGGACCTCAACCTCACCGCCGGTGTCCGCACCGCCTTCGGCTCCGCCGCCTACGACGACTTCGTGCCGGAGGTCTCCGACGGGGTGGTGCTCTCGCTGGAGGACGCCGGGCTGGTCAGCCTCGGCAAGACAGCGACGCCCGAGTTCGGGTCGCCCTGCTACACCGAGCCCGAGGGGCACCCGCCCGCCGTCACCCCCTGGGACCGCACCCGGATGGCCGGCGGCTCCTCCGGGGGCGCGGCCGCCGCGGTGGCCGCCGGCCTGGTGCCGCTGGCCCAGGGCTCCGACGGCGGCGGCTCGATCCGCATCCCCGCCTCGTGCTGCGGCCTGGTCGGCCTCAAGCCCTCGCGCGGCCGCATCAGCGGCTTCCCGATGTACGGCGACCCGATCGGTCTCGCCACCGCCGGCCCGATCACCCGCACCGTCCGCGACGCCGCGGCCCTCCTCGACGTGCTGGCCGGGCCCCGCACCGGTGACCCGAGCTGGGCACCCGAGCCCGACGGCACGTTCCTCGACGCCTGCGACCGCGAGCCCGGCCGGCTGCGGATCGCCCGCTTCGCCCAGCCCGTCATCGCCGACACCGCCGTCGACGCCGAGTGCCTGACCGCCTGGGACGACGCCTCCCGGCTGCTCGAGGGCCTCGGCCACGAGGTCGTCGACGTGCCGGTGCCGATGAGCCGCGACGCCGTCCCGGTCTTCCACACCTGCTGGGCGGTGCTGACCGCCATGTCGACCGCCCCCGCCGGCCGCGAGCACCTGCTGCGCCCGCTGACCCGCTGGCTCAGCGAGCGCGGCCGCGCCGTCTCCGGCCCCGAGCTCGGCCTGGCCATCGGGGCGATGCGCCGCCACGCCGCTGAGGCGGTCCGGGCCCTCGCGGCGTACGACGCGGTGCTGACGCCGACGCTGGCGGCGCCGCCGCTGCCGGTCGGGGCGCTGCGCGACGACGCCGACCCGGCCGCCGACTTCGAGGCCCAGAAGCGCTTCACCCCGTGGACCTCGGCCTGGAACGTCACCGGCATGCCCGCGATCAGCCTGCCCCTGCACTGGACCCCCGACGGCCTGCCGGTGGGCGTGATGCTCGCCGGTCGCCCCGCCGGCGAGGCCGCCCTGCTGGCGCTCGCGGCCCAGGTCGAGCAGGCGGCCCCGTGGCACCACCGGCGCCCGCCGGGCTGGTGAAGCCTCGCTCCTCGGCTCAGTCGGCTCAGTCGTCGCCGAGACCGCGGGCGTGCAGGGCGTCGCCGGTCTCGTGGGCGCGCGCGACCACCCGCACCACGAAGGGCGTCACGTAGGCGCGGGGGTGCCGGCCCAGGCCGCGTGCACGCGCCGCGTCGCGGGTCTCCAGGGCCAGGCCCACCGTGCCGGGCAGCGCGCCGATCGCCATCGAGAAGGTCAGCGCCACCCGTTCGGGGTCGACGCCGACCCGGCGCAGCGGGCCGACCCAGCGCACGATCGCGTCGAGCATCGCGTTGACCGACGTGGTCGCGCTGACCACGATCGCGCCCAGCGCGAGCGCCAGCAGGTCGACCAGGGTCTCCACCGCCTTGGCCGGGCCGTCGATCCACCACTGGAACGCCGAGACGACCACCGCCAGCACCAGGATCATCCGGGCCGCGCGCAGCAGGGTGCCCAGGTCGGTGCGCGCCACCAGCGCGGCCAGCAGCGCCAGGCCCAGCCACACCCACGAGGCCGGCATCGAGCGCACCAGCACCACCGAGAGGCTGAAGAGCGCCAGCGCGGCCAGCTTGGCGCCCACCGGCAGCCGGTGCACCAGGGTGTCGCCGGGCCGGTAGACCGCGACCGTCACGGCGCTGCTCATCGGCTGCTCATCGGCAGGTCATCCCAGCACGCTCGCCTCGTACGCCGCCACCGCGGCCTCGGCCGGCCCGTCGTGCACGACCCGGGCGTCCTCGACCACCAGCACCCGGTCGCAGCGCCGGGCCAGGTCGAGGTCGTGGGTGACGAGCACCAGCTGCTGCTCCAGGCCCAGCAGCAGGTCGCCGATGCGCCGGGTGTTGGCCAGGTCGAGCAGGGTGGTCGGCTCGTCGGCGACCAGCACGTCGGGGTCGGTGGCCAGCACCCCCGCCAGCGCCAGGAGCTGGCGCTGGCCCCCGGAGAGGCTGTGCACCGAGACGTCCGCCTTGTCGGCGAGCCCGAAGCGCTCCAGCACCGCCGTCGCGAGCTCGCGGCGGCGACCGGCGCGGCGCTCGCGGCGGCGCAGGGACAGCTCGACGTCCTCGACGCAGGTCGGCATCACCAGCTGGGCCGCGGGGTCGGTGAAGCTGAAGGCGACCTTGCGGCGAACCGCCGCGCCCTGCTTGACGACGTCGAGGCCGTCGACGCGCACCGCCCCGGTGGTGGGGGCGACGAGGCCGTTGAGCATCCGGGCGAGCGTCGACTTGCCCGACCCGTTGGCGCCGACGACGGCGACGCGGTGCTCGGTGAGGGTGAGCGTGGTGGGCTCGAGCAGCACCCGATCGCCGTCCGGGGTCGCGACGGCGACCCCGGCGGCGTCGAGCTCGATCAGCGGCACGGGTCAGCGACGCGCGCGCAGCAGCTGCGGGAAGGCGCGGTGCACCTCGGCGGCGACCAGCGCCACCAGCGTGGTCTTGAGGACGTCGCCGGCCCAGTAGAGGACGTCGATCTTGAGCGCCTCGGCCAGCGAGATGTCGAGGTAGAGGGAGAGGCCGGCGATGCCGGCGGGGTGGATGACGAGCACCGAGGCGGCCAGCGAGCAGCCGAAGACGATCGCGGCGCGCGTCTTGCCGCGATCGCCGGCGGCGTACTTGACCAGCAGGCCGCCGACCAGGGCGGCGACGGGGAAGGACCACAGGTAGCCCGCGCTGGCGCCGGTCATGGCGCCCAGGCCCGAGGAGTGCTCGGCGAAGACCGGCAGGCCCACGGCGCCCAGGGCGAGGTAGAGGGCCACGGCCAGGAAGCCGCGGGCGGGACCGAGCAGGCACCCGGCGAGCATCACGCCGGCGGTCTGCAGGGTGATCGGCACGCCCGCGCCGCCGACGGGGATCGCGCCGACGTAGGCGAAGGCCGAGATCAGCGCGGCGAACGAGGCGATCAGTGCCAGGTCGGTGGGCGTCATCCGCCGCCGGCGCTCGTCGGCGTGGGTCTGGCCGGGCAGGGAGGTCTGGTCGGTCGCCATCGTGGAGCCTTCGCATACGGGGGAGGAGAGGGTCGCCTCCTGAACGGCGTTCAGGTTAGGGTGGCGCTCGCCGCCCGGTCAATGCGGGGGCCCGGACAGGAGGAAGTGACGTGCGCCACCACCGCGACGACGTCGTGCGCCACGCCATCGACGTCCTCGACGCCTACGGCCTCGCCGACCTGACCATGCGCCGCCTGGCGGGCGAGCTCGACGTGCGGCCCAGTGCGCTCTACCACCACTTCCGCGACAAGCAGTCGCTGCTGGCCGCGGTCGCCGACGAGCTGCTGCGCCGCGGCGCCCGCCCCCTGGCCAGCACCGCGTGGGACGAGCAGGTCGTCGAGATCTGCTCCGGCCTGCGCGATGCGCTGCTGGCCTACCGCGACGGTGCCGAGCTGGTCTCGACCGTGATCGCCTTCGGGCTCGGCGCCTCCCGGCCCTACGACGACCTGGTCGCGGCCCTGGGCCCCGCCGGGCTCGGCGACGAGCTGACCCCGACCGCGGCCCGCACCCTGCTGCACCTGGTGCTCGGCCACACCCTCGACGAGCAGACCCACCTGCAGGCCGGCAGCGCCGGCGCCATCGGCGACGAGCCGCGGCCGCGCTCCGACTTCACCGCCGGGCTGGGGCTCGTCGTCGACGGGATCCGGCTGCGGGCCGCGGCGCACGGCTCAGCCCGGCTCGACCAGGGCGCCTGACTGCTCGGCCAGCAGCACCGCGCCGGCGAGGTCGAGTCGGGTGCCGCGCAGCACCGCCCGGCCCAGGTCGCTGCCCTCCAGCCTCGCCCCGCGCAGGTCGGCCTCGCCCAGCCGGGCTCCCCGCACGACCGCGCCACGCAGGTCGGCCCCCCGCAGGCCGGCGCGGGTCAGGTCGGCGTCGGAGAGGTCGGCCTCACGCAGGTCGAGCCCGCTGAGGTCGAGGCCGGCCAGCCCGGCGCCCACGAGCGCCACGCCCCGCCACTGCCCGCCGCGCACCGTCATCGGGCGCAGCGTGCAGCGCTCGAGCACCGAGCCGGTGAGCTTGCACCCCTCGAGCGTGGCGCCGAAGAACGTGCAGCCGCGCAGGGTGCACGCCACGAACGCCGTCTCGACGTGGCGGGAGGCGTTGAACCGGCACCCCTCGAACGTGCACCCGGTGAAGACCGCGCCCCGGCTGGTCGCCTCGGTCAGGTCGACGTCGCGGAAGGTGCAGTCGGTGAAGTGCGCGTCCGCGAGGTCGGCGGCGTACCAGTCCTCACCGACGAAGCTGCGGCCGTCCTCGACGCGCGGGGAGCCCGAGGCGTTCAGCGCGACCGCCGCTCGCGCTTGTTGAGCAGCCCGTGCCCGCGCGAGAACTCGTAGGCCGCGCCCCGGCCGGCGGAGGACTGCCCGAGCAGGTCGGAGTCGGTGCCGGGCCGGTCCGGGCCGCCCAGGCCCCGACGCTCGCGGTGGGTGAGCAGCAGGTCGATCCCGAGGACCGCCAGGGCGAGGGTGATGACGACGACGGTGGCCACGACGGCGAAGGTCCCCATGGCGCCACCCTAGTGCCGGGACCCCCAGAGGGGGCCGGAGAATCACCCCGCCCCCTCGCCTCGGTGCAGCGGGTTGCGCAGGGAGCCCGCGTAGAGCAGCGAGGACGCCTGGTCGGCCAGGTCGACCATCTGGCGCGCGTCGCGCAGCTGCAGCCGGTTGAGGCAGGAGTGGGCGAACTCCTCGCGCTGCAGGTCGTAGGCCGCCACGGCCTCGGCCAGCTCGGGGTGGTCGGCGGCGTGCCGTTCGAGACAGGCGGCCGTCTCCGACCAGAAGTCGGCGACCGGCAGCAGGCCGTCGTGGTCCCAGATGGCCGCGAGGTGGCGCAGCACGCCGTCGACGACGTCGGTGAGCACGGCGAGGCACCGCTCGTCGTGGCCGACCACGGCGCGCACCCGCTCGAGCCCCTCGGGCAGCGGCCGCGCGGCGTCCAGCAGGGCCACCTCCTCGCCCAGGTCCTTCATGATGCAGCGCGTCGGCACCTGTCCCTCCAGCACCACCAGCACGTTCTCGCCGTGCGGCATGAAGGCGAGGTCGTGGGCCAGCAGGCAGTGCACGACGGGGCGCAGGTAGGCGCCGAGGAAGGCCCGCAGCCAGGCGCGCGGGTCGAGCCCCGAGGCGCGCACCAGGGCAGCGACGTACGACGCCCCCGCCGGGTCGCGGTGCAGCATCGAGGCCATCGTGACCACCCGCTCGCCGGGAGCCAGCCGGAGCAGGGGGCTCTCGCGCCACAGCGCGGCGAGCATCCGGCGCTGCGGTGCCCCCGGGGCGGCGGCGTGGTAGACGTCGCCGGTGTAGCCCAGGGCGCCCACCTCGCGCAGCACCGTGAAGCGGCACCGCCCCAGCTCGGGGTCGCCCGCCACGACGCCGGCCACCCAGTCGCTGATCGCGGGGGTGGGGCGCATGTAGTCGGGGGACAGACCCCGCACGAACCCCATGTTCTGGATGGCGAGCGCGGTCTTGACGTGCGGGCGCGCGGGGTCCTCGCGGTCGGCGAAGGTGCGGATCGACTGCAGCGCCTGGTGCTCGCGGGTGCCCTCGCCCAGCCACACCAGGTCGTGGCGTGCCAGGTCGGGCGCGAAGTTCACCGCCACCTGGCGCTCCCATTGCCAGGGGTGCACCGGCAGCAGGAGGTAGTCGTCGGGGTCGAGCCCCCGGGTGCGCAGCCGCGCGTGCAGCAGGTCGCGGTCGGCGCCCAGCGCGGCGTCGTACAGCTGGTCCTCGTGCAGGTCGTCGGCCAGCGCGAGGTGCGTGCAGGCCCGTCGGGCGCCCAGCCAGACCAGCCGCACCGGTGCGGCCGCGTCGGGGCTGTAGCGCTCGTGGTCCAGCGGCCCGAACCCGATGCGGCCCCGGTTGGCCACGAAGCCGGGGTGCCCCTCGGTCATCGCGGCCTCGACCTCGCCGTGGGTGGCGGTGAGCAGCTGCTCCACGCCCGGTCCCGGATGCGCCTCCTGCCAGCAGGTCCAGGCCAGGGTGGCGGCCAGCTCCTCGAGGTAGACGCCGACCAGCTCCGCGCGCAGGCCCAGCGCCTCGGCGTGCTCGACCACCAGCTCCTGCACGTCCAGCGGTGCCGGGGCGCCGTCGACGGTGCGGGTCAGGGTGGCGGCGTCGACCGCCCAGTGCTCCAGCGGCAGACGGCGCGCGGCGAAGGCGTACGTCGCGCCGGAGGGGGCGCGCAGCAGCCAGCGCCCCGGGCCGGCGGCGTGGTCGGGCTCGGGGTGCAGCAGCCGCTCGTGGCACAGCTCCGAGACCGCCTTGGCGACCAGCCGGCGCTGGGCACGCTCCAGGTGGCCCGGCCCCAGGTGCGGCACGGGGTCGCGCAGCACGTGGTCCTCGCGCGCCAGGAACGACAGCGCGGCCGTCTTGTGGCCCAGGTCGACGTCGCGGACCCGCGTGAAGCCGGCCCGGGCGTTGAGCCGCAGCACGGCCTCGTTGCCCACGTCGGGCTCGACGACGACCCGGCGGACCCGGGTGTCGGCGAAGCAGTGGCGCAGCACGGCCCCGAAGACGGCCCGGGTCAGCCCCGGGCGTGGCGTCCCGCCCGGCGGCGCCACCAGGAGGTGCATCCCCAGGTCGCCGGGTCGGACCTCGTCGAGGTCGGCCAGCTCGGAGCGGGCCGGGTCGTAGGTCTCGGCCAGGAAGGTCGGCTCGCCGTCCACCCGCCCGAGCCAGGCGTGGTGGTGGGCCGACTCGCTGATGCGCTCGTACTCGCGCGCCACCTCGTCGACGCCGGCGCCGCCCATCTGCCAGTAGACCGAGCGGGGGTGGGTGACCCAGGCGTGCAGCAGCCGCACCGTGGTGGCGTCGGGCACCAGGGGCTCGAGGGTGCACCTCATGCCGGCACCCCCTGCCGGAGCAGGTGTGCCGGCACCCCGAAGTCCTGCACCGCGACCCTGGCCCCGACGCGGTAGACCTCGCGTCCGGCCACCGCGTTGAGGATGGTGGCGCTGCGGTGCGCCCCCATGCCGAGGTCGGGGGCGACGAAGCCGTGGGTGTGCTCCTCGGCGTTCTGCACGAACACCTCGCGCCCGGTGACGTCGACGGCGTACGACGCGTCGGCGAGCAGGCGCCCTGCGTCGTCGTGCTCCAGGCGCGGGCGCAGCTCGTCGAGGAAGGACGGCGTGGTGGGCTCGTGGCCGGTGGCCAGCACCAGGCCGTCGGTGCGCAGGCCGAACGGCACCTGGCTCTCGTCGTGGTGCAGGTCGAGGTCGTAGTGCTGGCCGTCCCAGCGGGCCCCGACCAGGGAGGTGCTCGTCAGCAGCGTGGTGCGGGGGCCGTGGCCCTGCACCCGCAGCCGGTAGTGCAGGTCGGAGATGGCGTCGACCAGCTCGGCGCTGATGCCCTTGTAGAGGCCGCGCTGCTCACGCAGCAGCCGGTCGCGGGTGTGGGCGGGCAGCGAGCGGAAGTAGGCGGAGTACTCCGGCGAGGTCATCTCGAGGGTCAGCTTCGTGTACTCCATCGGGAAGAACCGGGGGCTGCGGGTCACCCACACCAGGTCGTGGTCGTGGTCGGGGGAGGCGAGCAGCAGGTCGTGGTAGACCTCCGCGGCGCTCTGGCCGCTGCCCACCACGGTGATCGTGCGGCACCGGCGCAGGCGCTCGCGCGCCGCCAGGTAGTCGGCGGTGTGCACGGCCGGGCCGCCCGCCTCGGCGACGCACCGGGGGAGCCGCGGCGTGCTGCCGACACCGACCACCAGGTGGCGTGCGCGCCAGGTCCGGCCGGCGCGCGTGGTCACCTCGTGCACCACCGGCTCGCCGGGCAGGTCCGTGCGGCGGCGCACGCGCACGACCTCCTGCCCCGTGTGCACCGTGCCCAGGGCGCTGCCCACCCACCGCAGGTAGTCGTCGTACTCGCTGCGCAGCGGGTGGAAGGACTCCCGCACGTAGAACGGCCACAACCGGTCCGTCTGCTGCAGGAAGGAGAGGAAGGACCAGCGCGAGGTGGGGTCCACGAGGGTGACCAGGTCGGCGAGGAAGGGCACCTGCAGCGTCGACTCCGGCAGCATCATGCCGGCGTGCCACGACAGGTCGTCGCGCGCCTCGAGCAGCACCACCTCGAGGTCGGGCACCGGGTCGGCGAGGGCCGCGAGGGAGAGGTTGAAGGGGCCGGCGCCGATGCCGACGACGTCGTGGACGCGTGCCTCGTCGCCGCTCATGCTGCCTGCTCGGCGACCACGGTGCGGGCGGCCTCGACCACGTCGGCGACCACCGCCTCGATGTCCTCGGGCGTGGCCAGCGGGTTCAGCAGCGTCAGCTTCAGCCACCGGCGCCCGTCCACGACCGTGGCCGCCACGACCGACCTGCCCCCGGACCACAGGGCGGACCGGACCCGGGGCACGAGCGCGTCCTGCTGGGCGGCGTCGAGCCCGGGCACGACGGGCCGGACCAGCAACGTGCTGAGCTCGGGGGCGGCCGCGACCTCGACGCGCGGGTCGGCCTCGAGCCGGGCGTGCACCGAGCGGGCCAGGTCGACGACCGCGTCGACGTGCTCGCCGATCGCGTCGGCACCCATCACGCGCAGGGTCATCCACAGCTTGAGGGCGTCGAAGCGCCGGGTGGTCTGCAGGCTCTTGTCGACCTGGTTGGGGGCTCGCGTCGCGCCGCCGCCGTCGGCCGGGTTGAGGTAGTCGGCCCGGAAGGTCACGTGGCGCAGGTGGTCGCGCTCGCGCACCAGCACGGCGCTGCACGAGACCGGCTGGAACCAGGTCTTGTGGAAGTCGACGGTCACCGAGTCCGCCAGCTCGATCCCGTCGAGGAGGTGGCGGTGGCGGCGCGAGACCAGCAGGCCGCCGCCGTACGCCGCGTCGACGTGCAGCCAGGCGCCGTGCGCGCGGGCCAGCCCGGCCACGGGGCCGAGCGGGTCGATGCTCCCGTGGTCGGTGGTGCCGGCGGTGGCCACGACCGCCATGGCGGTCGCGCCCTGCGCCTGCACCTCGGCCAACGCCCGGGCCAGCGCGTCGGGGCGCATCCGACGCCGCTCGTCGACGGCGACCGTGCGCACCGCGTCGGGGGCCAGGCCCAGCAGCCGGGTCGCGCGCTCGACGCTGACGTGGGCATCGACCGAGGTCAGCACCCGCAGCCGCGCCAGGTCCGTGCCGGGCCGGCGGCTGCGCACCTGGTCGCGGGCCAGGTGCAGGCCCTGGAGGTTCGACTGGGTGCCGCCGCTGGTGAAGACGCCGTCGGCGCGCGGCCCCAGCCCGGCGCGCGCAGCCACCCAGTCGACCAGGTGGCGCTCGACGAACGTCGCCCCGACGTTCTGGTCGAACGTGTCGAGGCTGGGGTTCACCGCCGAGAGCACGGCCTCGGCCACCAGGGCCGGGATGAGCACCGGGCAGTTGAGGTGGGCCGCGTAGCCGGGCTCGTGGAACCACACGGTGTCGTCGAGCCAGACCCGGTCGAGCTCGGACAGCGCCTGGGCGGTGCAGCCGAGCGGGGCGTCGAGGTCGACCTCGCGCACGGGCGCCGCGGCGCGGGCCGGCTCGAGGCCCGTGACGGGTCCGCGGACCCGGCGCAGGGCGGCGGTCACGTGGTCGATCGCCAGGTGGGCGGCGTCGGCGTACGCCGTCGCGTGCTGGGGATGCAGCAGCTGGCGGCGCGTCGAGGAGAGGGAGGACAGGTCGTGGGGGGAGGGGTGCACCGAGGTTCCTTCCGAGTTAGGTAAGCCTCACCTAAGTCCACGATGCCGCGTCAGGGCAACCCCGCCATGGTGTGGCGCACGTCGCACCCCGGTGCGGGTGCTGTGCTGCAGGCGGGGGCCGACGACGGCGTCAGTGCGTGGGCACGCCGAGCGCGAGCAGCGCGATGTCGTCGCGGGCATCGCCCTGCTGGAAGTCGAGCACCTCGCCCAGCACGTCGTCGACCACCTGGCGAGGCCGGCTCGAGGCCGCGGCGTCGGCGACCCGGAGCAGCCGGTCGTCGCCGAAGAAGCCGAGGGGGCCCGTGGCCTCGGTGACCCCGTCGGTGAAGAGCACGAGCGTGTCGCCGGCGCCGAGGAAGATCTCGCGGTCGGTCCAGGTGGCGTCGTCGAGGACCCCGAGCAGCGGGCCCAGCAGGTCGAGCTGGCGGGCGCGGTCGTCGACACGCAGCAGCAGCGGCGCGGGGTGCCCGGCCACCCCGATCTCGGCGCGCCAGCCGTCCTCACGACGTCGCAGCCGCACCAGCACCGCGGTGCAGAAGCGGTCGCTGCTGTGCTGCAGCAGGGTCTGGTTGACCTGCTCGAGCAGCAGGCAGGGGCGGCGGGTGCCCACCGCCAGCGCGCGCACCGTGTAGCGCACGAGGGCGGTCACCACCGCCGCCTCGGGCCCCTTGCCGCGCACGTCGCCGAGCACCACCATCCAGTCGTCCTCGGCGAGGCTGAAGACGTCGTAGAAGTCCCCGCCCACCTCGGTGCCGTCACCGGCCGGACGGTAGGCGGCCGCCACGTCGAGGCCGGGCACGTGCGGGGGGATCGGCGGGATCAGCGTCTCCTGCAGCGTGCGGGCCAGGGTCTGCGCCCGCGCCTCCGAGGCCTCGGCGCGCTCCTTGGCCAGCAGCAGCTCACGCTCGTAGCTGCGCCGCTCGGTGGCGTCGAACACCGCGATGCGCACGGCCCGCACCGACCCGTCGCCGTGCCGGTCGAGGGTGGCGTTGACCAGCACGGGGAGGCGGGCGGTGTCGCTGCGGCGCAGCTCGACGGCGATCTCGCGGACCTCGCCGTGCATCCGCAGCGACGGCGCGAAGTGGGTCTCGTGGTAGATCCGGCCGCCGGGGGTGAGCAGCTCGACGAAGGTCATCGAGGAGAGCTCGTCGGTGGTGCGGCCCAGCCACCGGGCCAGGGTCGCGTTGGCCCGCAGGATGCGACCGTCGGCGTCGGTGGTCAGGTAGCCGCACGGCGCGTGGTCGTAGAGCTCGTCGGCCTCGTCGCCGGGGGTCAGGCCCGGCGGCCGGCCGGGCGACTCGCCGCTCACGCCGTCACGGCGTCGAGGTCGCCCACGAAGTCCGCGATGGCTCGTCCGGTGGCGTCGGGGGCGCTGAGGTTGGGGCAGTGACCGGTCGCCTCAAGCATCACCAGCGAACCCTGCGGCAGGTGCTGGACGACGTACTCGCCGACGGCGACGGGCGCGATCACGTCGTCGGTGCACTGCAGCACCAGCGTCGGCACGTCGACCTGCGGCAGCAGGTCGCGGTGGTCGGAGCGGAAGGTGGCGTCGGCGAAGCGACGTGCCACCTCGGGGTCCATGCGGCAGAAGCTCTCGGTGAGCTCGGCGCCGAGCTCGGGGCGGTCGGCGTTGCCCATGATGGCCGGGGCCATCGCCGACGACCAGCCCAGGTAGTTGCTGGCCAGCGAGTCGAGCAGCTCGTCGATGTCCTCCTCGGCGAAGCCGCCGGTGTAGCCGGGCGCGTCGACGTAGCGCGGGGAGGGCGCGACCATCACCAGGCCGGCCACCCGCCCCGGCTCGGCGACGGCGGTCATCGCCACGAGCATCGCGGCGACCGAGTGGCCCACCAGCACCACGTCGCGCAGGTCGAGGTCACGCACCACCTGGGTGATGTCGTCGGCGTAGCCCTCGAGGGTGCCGTAGCGCTGCTCGTCGTAGGCCGACAGGTCGGAGGCGCCGGCCCCCATGAGGTCCATCAGGACGACGCGGCGGTTCTCCTCGAACGCCGGAGCCACGTGGCGCCACATGTGCTGGTCGCAGCCGAAGCCGTGCACGAAGAGCATCGGGGGTGCCTCGGGCCGGCCGGTCACGGACACGGCGTGGCGGCTGACGGCACTCATGCGTCGAGCCTACGCGCGTTCGTGCCGCGCAGGTCGCGATCCTGGACCAGATGGTCACAATGGGTGAGCAGGCGCGCGCGCAGCGGGGCCGCCCGCTCCGCGAAGCCGGCCTGCGCGGCGGCGTACTCGCGCTTGCCCTCCGCGGTCTCGATGCGCACCGGCGTGAAGGGGCGCCCGTCCACCTCGAGCCCGCTGAGGTCGTACGGCGCCGCGCGCATGTCGAGGACCCGGATCTCGCGGGCCAGCTCGAAGCAGTCGGCCACCAGGTCGGAGGGCACCATCGGGCTCAGCCGGAAGGCGTGCTTGTAGAGGTCCATGCCGGCGTGCAGGCAGCCCGGCTGCTCGAAGTCGGCGCGGTCGTCGACGGCGGGGGAGAGGGTGTTGAGCGGGCGCGCCGGCTCGGTGAAGAACCGGAAGGCGTCGAAGTGGCTGCAGGAGATGCGGTGCGACTCGACCACGGCGTCGGTGCCCTCGTTGCCCAGGCGCAGCGGCCAGTCGGCGTGCCGGGTCTCGTCGTCGGCGAGGCGGTAGACCATCGCCCACTCGTGCAGGCCGAAGCAGCCCAGCTGGGCCGGACGCCCGGCCGTGGCGCGCAGCAGCCGGCGCGTCGCCTCCAGCAGCGGGCGCTGCCGCTCGACGTGCTCGGCGCTGACCGCCACGGCCCCGTCGGTGCTCGCGTAGCCCTTCAGGCCGGCGTACTCCGGCGCGTCGGCCAGCGCGGTGCCCACGCCCGGGTGCCAGCGGCGCAGCTGGGCCGGGCGCTGGGAGTAGTAGGTGAACAGGAAGTCGTGCACCGGGTGCTTGACCCGGGCCTCGCGACGCTCCAGGTGCGGGGTCACGTAGGCGTCGACCCGGGCCGCGTGTGACGCGGCCCGCGCCTGCCACTCCTCGCGCTCGAGCACCTCCACGGGCACCAACCGTAGGTCGCTAGGGTCGGGGCGTGCGCATCGCGAGATTCACCACCGGCGAGGACCCGCTCTACGGCGTGGTCACAGGCGAGCTCGACGAGCTCGGGCAACCGAGCGAGGACAGCGTGGTCGTGGCCCTGGCCGGCGACCCGTTGTACGTCGGCGTCAAGCTGCTCGACCAGCAGTTCCGGCTGCCCGACGTGCGGCTGCTGGCCCCGGTGCTGCCGCGCAGCAAGGTGGTCGGCATCGGTCGCAACTACGCCGCCCACGCCGCCGAGCTGGGCAACGACGTGCCGAGCGAGCCGATGATGTTCCTCAAGCCCAACACCAGCGTGGTGGGCCCGGGCGACCCGGTCTTCTACCCGCCCCAGACCCAGGACCTGCACTACGAGGGCGAGCTCGCCGTGGTCATCGGACGGATCTGCCGCGACGTCCCGGCCGAGAAGGCCACCGACGTCATCCACGGCTACACGGTCGCCAACGACGTGACCGCCCGCGACCTGCAGCGCCGCGACGGGCACTTCACCCGGGCCAAGGGCTTCGACTCCTTCTGCCCGCTCGGACCGTGGATCGAGACCGACCTCGACCCCCAGACGTTCAAGGACGGCGTGCGCCTGCAGACCTTCCTCAACGGCGAGGTCGTCCAGGACGGCTCGACCGCCGACATGGTCTTCGACATCCCGGCGCTGGTCGCGCACGTCTCCAGCATCATGACGCTGCTCCCGGGCGACGTCATCCTCACCGGCACCCCCGAGGGTGTCGGTCCGATGGAGGCCGGTGACGAGGTCGAGATCTCGATCGACGGCCTCGGCACCCTCACGAACAAGGTGGCAACCCGATGAGCACCCCCGTCCGCGTCCGCATGGCCCCGTCCCCGACCGGCTCCCCGCACGTCGGGCTGGTCCGCACGGCGCTGTTCAACTTCGCCTTCGCCCGCCACGCGGCGCTGCAGGGCCAGGACGCCACCTTCGTGCTGCGCATCGAGGACACCGACAAGGAGCGCTCGACCGAGGAGTCCTACCAGGCCATCCTCGACCTGTTCCGCTGGATCGGTCTCGACTGGGACGAGGGCGTCGAGAAGGGCGGCCCCTACGGCCCCTACCGCCAGTCCGAGCGCGGCGACCTCTACCGCGACGTGCTCGCCAAGCTGGCTGCGTCCTCGCACACCTACGAGTGCTTCTGCACCAACGAGGAGGTCGACGCGCGCCGCAAGGCCTCGGGCTCGAAGGTGATGGGCTACGACGGGTTCTGCCGCGACCTCTCCGCCGAGCAGCGCGCCGCCTTCGAGGCCGAGGGCCGCGCCCCGCTGGTGCGCTTCCGGATGCCCGACGGCTCGATCACCTGGGACGACCTGGTGCGCGGCGACGTCACCTTCGACACCACCCACGTGCCCGACTTCGCGCTGTGCCGGGCCAACGGCGACCCGCTCTACACGCTCACCGCGCCCGTCGACGACGCGACGATGCACATCACCCACGTGCTGCGCGGCGAGGACCTGCTCTCCTCGACCCCGCGCCAGATCGCGCTCTTCGAGGCGCTCAAGGCGATCGGCGTCGCCGAGGAGACCCCTGCCTACGGCCACCTCCCCTACGTGATGGGCGAGGGCAACAAGAAGCTCTCCAAGCGCGACCCCCAGGCGCACGCGCTGGCCTACCGCGACCAGGGCTTCATCCCCGAGGGCCTGATGAACTACCTGGCCCTGCTGGGCTGGGCGATCGCCGCCGACCGCGACGTCTTCAGCCTCGAGGAGATGGTCGAGGCCTTCGACATCAAGGACGTCAACCCCAACCCGGCGCGCTTCGACCTCAAGAAGGCCGACGCCATCAACACCTCGCAGATGCGCCGGCTGTCGGTCGAGGAGATCACCCACCGGGTGCTGCCCTTCCTCAAGGACGCCGGCGTGGTCGGCGACCCGGTCGGCGACGCCGACGCGCGGCTGCTCGAGCTGGCGATGCCCCTGGTCGCCGAGCGCATCAACAAGCTCAGCGAGGCCCCGGCCATGCTCGGCTTCCTCTTCGTCGACGAGGCCGACTTCGCCATCGACCCCGACGACGCCGCCAAGCTGCTCACCGAGGACGGCCTGGGCGTCGTGCGCGCGGCGCTCGAGGCCGTCGAGGCGCTGGAGCAGTGGTCGACCGCGGCCATCCAGGACGCCCTGCAGGCCAAGCTGGTCGACGAGATGGGTCTCAAGCCGCGCAACGCCTTCGGGCCGGTGCGGGTGGCGATCTCGGGGCGCCGGGTCAGCCCGCCGCTGTTCGAGTCGATGGAGCTGCTCGGGCGCGACCGGTCGCTGTCGCGGCTGCGTGGCGCGCTGGGCTGAGGACCGTGCGCGTCGACGAGCGGCTGGCCTACCACCGCCTGCTGCGGGGGGCGCCTCGTCGGGCGTGGTGGATCGCGCTGGGCGTCTGCGTGCTCGGCGTGCTCTTCGTGGTGCTGCAGAGCGTCGTCCTCTTCGCGGCGCTGAGGGTCGGTGGTCTCGACGCGGGCGCGGCCTGGGAGCTCATGAGCGGGGAGGGTGAGATCACGCCCGTGTTCCTGGCGGGCGTCAACCTCGGCTGGGCGGTGATGATCCCCGTGGCCCTCGGGCTCGTGCTGGCTCTCCACGGCCTGCGACCGGGGTGGTTGTCCTCGGTGACGCGACGGCTGCGCTGGAGGTGGATGCTGACCTGCTTCGGGCTGTCGTTCCTGGCCCTGCTGGCGACCCTGGTCGTCTCCGCCGTGGTGCCCGCCCAGGACACCGTCGCCGTCGACGGCAGCCTCAACGACTTCACCAGCACCACCCGCGACTTCCTGCTCGTGGTGCTGCTGCTCACGCCCCTGCAGGCAGCGGGGGAGGAGTACGCCTTCCGCGGCTACCTGACCCAGGCCTTCGGGGGGCTGTTCGCCCACGCACGGACGGCCCTGGTCCTCGCCGTGGTCGTGCCCGCGGTGCTCTTCGCGCTGCTGCACGGTCCCCAGGACCCGCCGGTCTTCGTGGACCGGCTGGCCTTCGGGCTGGTGGCCGGCGCGCTGGTGGTGCTCACGGGAGGCCTCGAGGCCGGCATCGCCATGCACGTGCTCAACAACTTCCTGGCCTTCGGGATCGCGCTGGCCTTCACCGACATGACCACCGCGCTCAACCCCACCGGCGGCACCTGGTGGAGCCTGCCGGTCACGATGACCCAGAGCCTGGTCTACCTCGGCGTGGTCGTCTGGTGGGCCCGCAGGCGGGGGATCGCGACCTCGGTGGGCGTCGGCGAGGTGGCCGTTTTGGCTGCTCGGCGCAGCCGCGTGTAAGGTTTCCACCGGTCCTGAGGGGCGCCGAAAGGCGGCCTGAAGAACCCCCCAGTGGGATATGGTGTAATTGGCAACACGACTGGTTCTGGTCCAGTTATTCTAGGTTCGAGTCCTAGTATCCCAGCGAGCAGCGACTCTGTCGCGGAGCCCCGAGAAGATCCGGAGCCCCGCGATTTTGTGCGGAAAGCCGGCTCCGGCTAGTGTTCCGCAGGTTGCTCCGGAGAGGCCGCAAGGCCGATCCGACTGCCACGCCCCCGTTGTGTAGCGGCCTAGCACGCCGCCCTCTCAAGGCGGTAGCGCCGGTTCGAATCCGGTCGGGGGTACCACGCAGGAACAGCAGGCCCCAGCCCCTCGGGCTGGGGCCTGCTGTGTTCTCGCCGACCCGGCCCCACCATCGCAACGACCCGGCCCGAACTTCTCGGGCTGGAGAAGTTCGGGCCGGGTCAGCGCGAGATACGGGCCGGGTCAGGCGCACAGGCCGTTGGCGAGCGCCTCGGCCTGCTCCTGCTCGGTAGGGGCGTCGTCCTCCGGCTCGGCGCTCGCGCTGGGCTCGTCGTCCGGCCCCCCGGTGGGGTCGCTGGGCGAGGCAGAGGGGCCCCCGTCGCCGCCCACCGGGTCGGCGGCGTTGATCGAGCCCTCCTTCAGCGTCGGGCTCAGCGGCTTGTCGCGCTTGATCCGGGTCCAGAGCTTGTCGGCGTCGTCGGTCCACACCAGCCGGTTGGGGTCGGGCTCGTAGGCCTCGAACGGCACGCTGATGAACTTGATGTCGCTCAGCCCGGTCTCACGGAACTGCAGCGCCAGGTCGGCCAGCCTGCTGAGGCTGTCGAGGTCGGCGTCGAGGGTCAACGAGCCGGTCGCGGCCTTGAGGAAGCCGTAGACGCGGTCGGGGCGGGTCAGCGTGCCCGCCGAGACGACCTTGTTGACCATCGAGGCGATGAACGCCTGCTGGCGCTTCATCCGGCCGATGTCGGAGTTCGCCGAGAGCACCGAGCGCTCGCGCACGTACTTCAGCGCGTCCTCGCCGTCGAGCACCTGGGTGCCGGCGTCGAGGTAGATCTTGGTCTTCGGGTCGGCGACCTCCTTGGGCAGGCACACCTCGACACCGCCGACGGCGTCGACCATGTCGACGAAGCCGTTGAAGTCGACCGTCACGTAGTGGTCGATCAGCACCCCGGTCAGCTGCTCCAGGGTCTGCACTGTGCAGGCCGCGCCGCCCTCGGCGAAGGCGGTGTTGAACATCGCGAGCTCGGCCCCCGGGATGGTGCTGCCGTCCTCGGCCATGCAGTCGGGGCGGGTGACCAGCGCATCGCGCGGCAGGGACACGCCGTACGCGTCCTTGCGGTCGGCGGAGACGTGGATGAGCAGCGTCGTGTCGGAGCCGCCCCCGCCCGACTCGCCGTCGATCGCGCAGCCCTCGCAGCCCCGGTCGTCGGTACCGAGCACCAGGATGTTGAGCGGCTCCTTGGGCCCCTCGACCTCCTTCTTCTCGGGACGGTTCATCAGCTGGTCCTCGATGTCCTGCACCTCGAGGCCGGAGTCGAGCCGGTCGTAGGCCACGGCCACGGTCCCCGCGGTGAGCAGCGCCAGGCACAGCTGGCTGATGAGCACCACCCGCCACACGGTCCGGCGGTGGCGGCGCTCGGCGCTGATCCGCCGGCGGCGCCCGGGACGCGGCGCGGGCCGGTCGGTGCTGAGGTCCTGGTCGTCGTCCACCCGGTGATTCTCCCCGACCCGTGGTGATCTGCGCGACACCCGGCGCCCGGGCGGCTCCTGGTGGCGTCCGATTCCCGCCAGTGCGGATGGGTGCCGTGGGGGAGGATGGGCCCATGACCGGCCTGGAGGGACTCGACGCGGACTCCTGCTACGCCGCGGTCAAGGCGCGCGACCGGCGCTTCGACGGCGTCTTCTGGACCGCGGTGCGCACGACCGGGATCTACTGCCGGCCCTCCTGCCCCGCCCGCACGCCGGCGGCGCGCAACGTCACCTTCCACCCCAGCGCCGCCGCCGCCCAGGGGGCCGGCTTCCGGGCCTGCAAGCGGTGCCTGCCCGACGCGACCCCCGGCAGCCCCGACTGGGACGTCGCGGCCGGCGCCGCGGGCCGGGCCATGCGCCTGGTCGCCGACGGCGTCGTCGACCGCGAGGGCGTCGACGGGCTGGCGCGCCGGCTGGGCTACAGCCCGCGGCACCTGACCCGGCTGCTGACCGCCGAGCTGGGCGCCGGCCCGCTGGCCCTGGCCCGCGCGCGCCGCGCCCAGACCGCGCGGGTGCTCATCGAGACCACCGACCTCCCGCTGAGCGACGTGGCCTTCGCGGCCGGCTTCGCCAGCGTGCGGCAGTTCAACGAGACCGTCCGAGAGGTCTACGCGCAGACCCCGGGCCAGCTGCGGGGGCGGGGCGGCGCCGGGGCGCCCACCGCGGGAGGCATCTCGCTGCGCCTGGCGGTGCGCACCCCCTTCGCCGGGCAGGCGCTGCTCGGCTTCCTGGCCTACCACCTCGTGCCGGGCGTCGAGACGGCCGGACCGGGCTGGTACGCCCGCACCCTCGACCTGCCGCACGGGCCCGGCACCGTGCGCGTCGACCTCGACCCGGCGATCGACGAGGCGCCGGTCGGTGGCGTGGCGATGGTGGTGGCGCACTTCCGGCTCACCGACCTGCGCGACACCACCGCGGCCGTCGAGCGCGTGCGCCGCCTCGTCGACGCCGACTGCGACCCGCTCCCGGTGGCCGAGCACCTCGGCGCCGACCCGGTCCTCGCGCCGCTGGTGAGCCGCGCACCGGGGCTGCGGCTGCCCGGCCAGGTCGACGGCGACGAGACCGCGGTGCGCACCGTCGTCGGCCAGCAGGTCTCGGTCACCGGGGCCCGCACCGTGGGCGGGCGGATCGTGGCCGCCCACGGGCGCCGCGTCGAGACGGGCGTGCCGGGCCTGACCCACCTGTTCCCCAGCGCCGCGACGCTCGCCGAGGCCGACCCCGAGACGCTGCCGATGCCGCGGGCGCGAGGTCGGGCCCTCGTCGCGCTCAGCGCCGCCCTGGCCGCCGGCGACCTCGCGCTCGACCGCGGCCCGCAGCGCGACGACGTGCGGGCCGCGATGGTGGCGCTGCCCGGGATCGGCCCGTGGACCGCCGACTACGTCGCGATGCGGGCCCTGGGCCACCCCGACGTGTTCCTGCCCACCGACCTGGGGGTGCGCACCGCGCTGACCCGGCTGGGTCGTGACCCCGCGACCGAGATCGCCCGCTCGGCGCAGTGGAGCCCGTGGCGCTCCTACGCGCTGATGCACCTGTGGCAGACCCTGATGCCCGCCCCGCCCCGAGCAGACCCGGAGGACGACTGAGATGTGGACCGAGACCGAGAGCCCGATCGGGCCGTTGCGCCTCGTCGAGAGCGACGGCGCGCTGTCGGCGGTGGAGTTCTCGCCCTACCCCGAGGCCGGCGCGCCCGACCCGGGGGAGCGTCGCGACGACCACCCGGTGCTGGCCGAGGCGGTGCGCCAGCTGGCGGCGTACTTCAACGGCGAGCTGCGCGACTTCGACCTGCCGCTGGCGCCGGTCGGCAGCGACTTCCAGCAGCGGGTCTGGGCCCAGCTGCGCACCATCGGCTACGGCGAGACGGCGTCGTACGGCGAGGTGGCGCGGGCGCTGGGCATGACCCACGCCGCTTCCCGGGCGGTCGGGCTGGCCAACGGGCGCAACCCGATCCCGGTGGTGATCCCGTGCCACCGGGTCATCGGGGCCAACGGCACGCTCACCGGGTACGCCGGCGGGCTGGAGCGCAAGCAGGTGCTGCTCGGCATCGAGCAGGACGGCCTGTTCTAGCTGCGCTTCTAGTTCCGGCGCTTCTGGCTCAGGCGCTCTCGGCGGCGGCGCGGCGCAGCGACTCCGAGAGCCGCTCGGCGGCGGCGAGCACGGCGGGGGCGTGCATCCGTCCGGGCTGGCGCGAGAGCCGCTCGAGGGGGCCGGAGACCGAGACCGCGGCGATGATCTTGCCGCTGGGGGAGCGGACGGGGGCGGAGACCGAGGCCACGCCCTGCTCGCGCTCGCCGACCGACTGGGCCCAGCCGCGGCGACGGATGCCGGAGAGGGCGGCCGCGGAGAAGGCGGCGTTCTGCAGGCCGCGGTGCATCCGCTCGGGGTCGTCCCAGGCCAGCAGCACCTGGGCGGCCGAGCCGGCCCGCATGGTCAGCTGCGAGCCGACGGGGATCGTGTCGCGCAGGCCCGAGGGGCGCTCGGCGGCGGCGACGCACACCCGGTGCTCGCCCTGGCGGCGCCACAGCTGGGCGGACTCGCCGGTGATGTCGCGCAGCCGTGCCAGCACCGGGCCGGCGGTGGCCAGCAGGCGGTCCTCGCCGGCGGCCGCGGAGAGCTCGGAGAGCCGCGGACCGAGCACGAAGCGGCCCTGCATGTCGCGGGCCACGAGGCGGTGGTGCTCGAGCGCGACCGCCAGGCGGTGCGCCGTGGGCCGCGCCAGCCCGGTCGCGGTCACGAGTCCCGCCAGGGTCGCCGGGCCGGCCTCGAGCGCGGTCAGCACGATCGCGGCCTTGTCGAGCACTCCCACTCCACTGCTGTCCATATGCCAATACTCTCGTCTCAAATCATGGGATGCAAGTCTTGTGACCGGGGTCTCGTCCACGCTCGGCAAAGACTGCGCTCAGGGTGGATGTCTCGCATTTCGGGACTCGCGTCTCACGAACTGGGATCGGGGACGTAGGCTCGTTTCCTGTTCAGCATCGTCCACGAACCGTACGAAGGAGCGCGTCATGGGCAGGACCCTGTCGGAGAAGGTCTGGGACGAGCACGTCGTCCGCTCGACCGCGGGAGAGCCCGACCTGCTCTACATCGACCTCCACCTCCTGCACGAGGTGACCTCGCCGCAGGCCTTCGACGGCCTGCGCCTGGCCGGGCGCCAGGTGCGCCGCCCGGACCTGACCCTGGCCACCGAGGACCACAACGTCCCCACCCTCGACTGGGACAAGCCGATCGCCGACCCGGTCTCGCGCACCCAGGTCGAGACCCTGCGCCGCAACGCCGCGGAGTTCGGGGTGCGGCTGCACCCCCTCGGCGACCTCGACCAGGGCATCGTGCACGTCGTCGGCCCGCAGCTGGGCCTGACCCAGCCCGGCATGACCATCGTCTGCGGCGACAGCCACACCAGCACCCACGGCGCCTTCGGCGCGATCGCCTTCGGCATCGGCACCTCCGAGGTCGAGCACGTGCTGGCCACCCAGACGCTGATGCAGGCCCGGCCCAGGACGATGGCGGTGACCATCAACGGCAGCCTGCCCGAGGGCGTGACCGCCAAGGACATGGTGCTGAACCTGATCGCCCACACCGGCACCGGCGGCGGCCAGGGCTACATCGTGGAGTACCGCGGCCAGGCCATCGAGGAGCTCTCGATGGAGTCGCGGATGACGGTGTGCAACATGAGCATCGAGTGGGGCGCCAAGGCCGGGCTGATCGCGCCCGACCAGACCACCTTCGACTACATCGAGGGCCGTCCCGAGGCGCCGACCGGCGCCGACTGGGACGCCGCCGTCGAGCACTGGACGAGCCTGCGCACCGACGACGACGCGACGTACGACGCCGAGATCGTGCTGGACGCCTCGACGATGACCCCCTTCGTCACCTGGGGCACCAACCCCGGTCAGGGCGTCCCGCTGGGCGCCTCGGTGCCGCACCCCGACGACTTCGAGGAGGCCTCCGACCGGGTCGCGGCGCAGAAGGCGCTGGACTACATGGCCCTGGTGGCCGGCACCCCGATGCGCGAGGTCAGCGTCGACACGGTCTTCATCGGCTCCTGCACCAACGGCCGCATCGAGGACCTGCGCCTGGCGGCCGAGATCATCGAGGGCCGCACCGTCGCGCCCGACACCCGGCTGCTCGTGGTGCCCGGCTCGGTGCGGGTGCGCCTGCAGGCCGAGGAGGAGGGCCTCGACGTCGTCTTCAAGGAGGCCGGCGCCGAGTGGCGCGGCGCGGGCTGCTCGATGTGCCTGGGCATGAACCCCGACACCCTCGCCCCGGGGGAGCGCAGCGCGTCGACCTCCAACCGCAACTTCGAGGGTCGTCAGGGCAAGGGCGGGCGCACCCACCTGGTCTCGATCCCCGTCGCCGCGGCGACCGCCGTGCGCGGCACCCTGTCCTCGCCCGCCGACCTCGCCTGAGACGGAGAAGCACATGGAGAAGGTCACCACCCACACCGGCATCGGCGTCCCGCTGCGGCGCAGCAACGTCGACACCGACCAGATCATCCCGGCCGTCTACCTCAAGCGGGTCACGCGCACCGGCTTCGAGGACGGTCTCTTCGCGGCCTGGCGCAACGACCCCGAGTTCGTGCTCAACCACCCGGTCTACTCGCAGGGATCGGTGCTCGTCGCCGGACCCGACTTCGGCACCGGCTCCTCGCGCGAGCACGCCGTGTGGGCGCTGCAGAACTACGGCTTCAAGGTCGTGATCTCCTCGCGCTTCGCCGACATCTTCCGCGGCAACTCCGGCAAGGCCGGGCTGCTCGCGGCCCAGGTGGACGAGAAGGTCGTCCAGCGCCTGTGGGACCTGCTCGAGGCCGACCCGGGCGCGGCGATCACCGTCGACCTCGAGTCGCGCACCGTGCGTGCCGGTGAGGGCGAGGACGCGATCGAGGACTCCTTCGACATCGACGACTACACCCGCTGGCGCCTGCTCGAGGGCCTCGACGACATCGGCATCACGCTGGGCCACCACGACGACATCAGCTCCTTCGAGGCCGACCGGCCGAGCTGGAAGCCCCTGACGATCCGCGCCTGAGCAGCCTCCGGCGGCGGCGTACGTCGACACGTTCCTCGGCGTGGCCGTTGTGACCCGGGCCACGAGTCCCTAGCGTGCAGGGAACATCGGGCAGCGCGCCGTGCTGCCGAGGTCTGGTCGAAGGGGTAGCGGAGTGAACAAGTCTCAGCTCATCGACGCGCTGGCAGCGCGCTACGAGGGGAACAGGAAGGCGGCGGCCCACGCGCTCGAGTCGGTCCTCGACACGATCACGCGCGAGGTCTCGCGAGGCGAGAAGGTGGCCATCACCGGGTTCGGGTCGTTCGAGAAGCGGGTGCGTGAGGCCCGGTGGGTGCGCAACCCACGCACCGGTGAGCGGATCCAGGCCAAGAAGACCGCCGTCCCCAAGTTCACCCCCGGGGCCGACCTCAAGAACGTGGTCTCCGGGGCCAAGAAGCTGCCTGCGATGACCGTCGCCGCGGCCACCGCTCCGGCGGCCATGGCCGTCGACACGGTCAAGAAGGCCGCGGGCAGGAAGACGCCCGCCAAGAAGGCCGCGGGCACCAGGGCCAGCGCGCAGAAGACCGAGTCGGCGGCCGCGCCCACCAAGAAGGCGCCGGCCAAGAAGGCTCCCGCGAAGAAGACCGCCGCCAAGAAGGCACCGGCCAAGAAGGCACCCGCCAAGAAGGCACCGGCGAAGAAGACCACTACGACGAAGGCGCCGGCCAAGAAGGCACCGGCGAAGAAGACCACCGCGACGAAGGCGCCGGCGAAGAAGGCACCCGCGAAGAAGGCACCCGCGAAGAAGACCGCTGCCAAGAAGTCGACGTCCTCGGCCGGCACGGAGACCTCGAGCAGCGGCAGCTCCTCGTCGTCCTCCTGATCCGGTCCCCGCTGCGGCGGGTCGCCTCCTGCGGGGGGCGGCCCGCCGTCCGCGTCCGCAGACGTCAGAAGATGCCCAGCGCCGCGACCACCGCGGCGGAGCGCGGCGCCAGGCCCAGCGCGGTGGCCGCCTGCAGGTCGACCAGGTCGTCGACGTCGCGGCGCAGCGTGGCCGGGGCGTGGGCCACCTCGGTGCAGCCGGCGTCGAGGTGCGCCCGGCGCGAGGCACCGCCGTACCGGGGGGCGAAGTCGTCGTACGCCGCGGCGTAGGCGGTCGTGCCGACCCCGGCGGCGTCGGGCACGAACGCCGGCGCCGACCTGCTCGCCACCCCCAGGGCCTCGAGCCCGGCCGCCAGGTCGTGGGGGCGCAGGGCCGGCAGGTCGGCGCACAGCGCCACCGGCCGCAACGTCGGCCACCGGCGCTCGGCCTCGGCCGCGGCCTGGCAGAGCGTGGCGTTGAGGTCGCCGGAGTCGCCGTCGGGGATGCAGGCGGCGCCGAGCGCCCGCAGGGAGCCCGCGAAGCCCGCGTCGTCGGTGACGACCAGGACCTGCCCCACGTCGGGGGTGGCCAGGCAGGCGGTCACGGTGTCGAGCGCGAAGGCCGCCGCGAGCTCGCGGCGGCTGTCGTCGTCGAGGCCCACCAGCCGCGACTTGCCGCGCGCCGGTGGCTTCACCGGGACCAGCGCCACCCAGCCGTCGCGCGCCGGGGGCGGACGGTGACCGGGGCGGGACGTCGTGCTCATCGCGGCTCATCCTCGCAGGCGTCGCTGCACGCTCGGCGGGCCGGCTGCGAGTAGCCTGCAGGTCCACGTCGGAGGGACCCTGCTCCGGCACCGTTGGCGAGGAGACGCGTGACCGTTCGCAAGCTGCAGCAACCCCGCGGCTGGGCATTCAGCTGCGCCGTGCCGATCGTCAAGCCGCTGCTGCTCGCGACCACCCGTCGTGACTGGCGCGGCGGCGAGAGGATCCCTGCGACCGGTGGCTTCGTGCTGGTGCTCAACCACGTCTCCCACGTCGACCCGCTGCTCGCGGCGCACCTGCTCTACGACCACGGCCGGCTACCGCGCTACCTGGCCAAGTCGGGGCTCTTCCGCAACCGGCTGCTCGCCTTCTTCCTGCGCGCCGCCGGCCAGATCCCGGTGCACCGCGCCACCACCTCGGCGGTCGGGGCCTACGACGCCGCCGTCGAGGCCGTGCGCCGCGGCGAGTGCGTGGTGGTCTACCCCGAGGGCACCATCACGCGCGACCCCGACCTGTGGCCGATGCGCGGCAAGACCGGCGCCGCGCGCATCGCGCTCGCGACCGGCTGCCCCGTCGTCCCGGTGGGCCAGTGGGGCGCCCAGGAGCTGCTGGCGCCGTACACGAAGGTGCCCCACCTGGTGCCGCGCAAGAAGGTCACGATGCTCGTGGGCGACCCGGTCGACCTGGCCGACCTGAGCGGCCAGCACGACGAGCAGGGCACCCGCGCGGTCGCGGTGCAGCGAGCCACCGACCGGATCATGGCCGCCATCACGACCCTGGTCGAGCAGGTGCGCGGCCAGCAGGCGCCGGCCGAGCGTTTCGACATGCGCCGCGGCGGCACGCCGGCCGACGGGCACCCCCAGGACCGGAAGGACACCGCATGAGCTCCTCGACGCACGGCAAGGTCGCCGTCTTCAGTGCCGGGTCGTGGGGCACGGCCTTCTCGGTCGTGCTCGCCGACGCCGGCAACGACGTCACCCTGTGGGCCAGGCGCCCCGAGATCGCGGAGAGCATCAACGAGCGCCGCGAGAACGCCGACTACCTGCCCGGCATCGAGCTGCCGCCGAGCGTCGACGCGACCACCGACGTCGAGAAGGCCCTGCACGGCGCCGACATGGTGGTGCTGGCGACGCCGTCGCAGTCGCTGCGCGAGAACCTCACCGCCTGGGCGCCGCACGTCGAGGACGACGCCGTCTTCGTCTCGCTGATGAAGGGTGTCGAGCTCGGCAGCCTCAACCGGATGAGCGAGGTGATCCACCAGGTCACCGGTGCCGGCCCCGAGCGGATCGCCGTCGTGAGCGGCCCCAACCTCGCCAAGGAGATCGCCCGGCGCGAGCCGGCCGCCTCGGTGGTGGCCTGCGAGGACGAGGCGGTGGCCAAGCGGCTGCAGGAGCGCTGCCACTCGCCGGCCTTCCGTCCCTACACCTCGGTCGACGTGCTGGGCTGCGAGCTCGGTGGCGCCTACAAGAACGTCGTCGGCCTCGCGGTCGGCATGGCCGTGGGGCTGGGCTTCGGCGACAACACCACGGCCTCGATCATCACCCGCGGCCTCGCGGAGACCGCGCGGCTGGCGATGAAGCTCGGCGCCAACCCGCTGACGCTGATGGGCCTGGCCGGGCTCGGCGACCTGGTCGCCACCTGCTCCTCGCCGCTGTCGCGCAACCGCTCGTTCGGCGAGAAGCTGGGCCAGGGGATGACCACCGAGGAGATCTACGCCAGCACCAGCCAGGTCGCGGAGGGTGCGAAGTCGTGCTCGTCGCTGCGGGCCCTGGCCGAGCAGGTCGGCTGCGACGCCCCGGTGGCGCGCTACGTCGACGAGGTCGTCGCGGGGCACATGACCGCGCAGGAGATGATGGACGCCGTCCTCGCCCGCGACACCAAGGCCGAGACTGACTGATCCGGAGCCGCGCCCGAGCTCGCGAGGGCGCGACGCGGAGGAGGTCGAGCAAGCCCGCGCCTGAGCCTGCGAAGGCGCGTCAGGCGTGCCGAGACCCGGTGACCCCACGGCGTAGGGGAAGTGGCGCCGGCTGGCGCGACCGCCGTACGCAGAGGCGCTCAGACGGTGAGGTCGTCCAGCGCCCGGGAGAGGTCGGCCCAGAGGTCGTCGACGTCCTCGACGCCGACGGAGAGCCGCACGAGCGCCTCGGAGACGGTGGTCGGCTCGAGCTTCCAGCGGCGCCGGCGCTCGAGGGTCGACTCGACCCCGCCGAGGCTGGTGGTGTGCACCCACAGCTTCGTCTTGCGGGTCAGCAGGTCGGCGGCCATCGCGCCGCCGGCGAGCTCGACCGAGACGATCGCCCCGAAGCCCGGGTGGCGTACCCGGGCGACGGCGGGGTGCTCGGCCAAGCGCCGGGCCAGCTCGACCGCGTTGGCGGTGGCCCGCTCGACGCGCAGGTGCAGGGTGCGCATGCCGCGCAGCGCCAGCCACGACTCGAGGGTGCCCGGCACGGCGCCGAAGAGGTCGCGGCGGCCCTTGAGCACCCCGGCCAGCTCCTCGTCGTTGGTCACCAGCGCCCCGAGCAGCAGGTCGCTGTGGCCGCCGAGGTACTTGGTCGCGGAGTGCACGACGATGTCGGCGCCCTCGGCCAGGGGGGTCTGCACCAGGGGAGTGGCGAAGGTGTTGTCGACGACGACGTAGGCGCCCGCGGCGTGGGCGGCCTCGACGATGCGGGCCAGGTCGGCGATGTCGAGGTTGGGGTTGGTGGGGGTCTCGACCCACACCAGCGCGGCGTCCTCGCAGGCGGCCACGACGGCGTCGGTGTCGGCGATGTCGACCAGCCGGCTGCGGACCCGCCCGCGCATCTCGAGGTCGGCGAGCTGGGCCAGGCTGCCGCTGTAGGCGCTGTCGGGGGCCACGACCAGCGCGTCGTGCCCGACCAGGTCGAGCACGGTGGCCACGGCGGCCAGGCCGGAGGAGAAGGCCAGCGCCGTGCCGCCCTCGAGCCGCCCCAGCGCGTCCTCGAACGCCTCCCAGGTGGGGTTGCCGTAGCGGCCGTACTCGCGGTCGCCAAGGGCGACGAAGGTCGAGGCCATCGTCAGCGGCTCGTTGAGGGGCCGGTCGGCCTCGTGCGGGGGGCGTCCGGCGTGGACGGCGACGGTGGCGGGCTGGGGAGTCTCGCTCATGGCCACAGACTAGGGTGACGCCCCATGACGCTGGCCAACCGGACGTGCCCCGAGACGTGCCCCGAGTCGTGCTCCTGGACGCTCCCCGAGGGGCTCGCGTGATCGCGCTGCGGCTGGCCGAGATCGCCGCCGTGGTGGACGGCGAGGTGGTCGGCGACGCGGACGTCGTGGTCGACGGGCCGGTCGTCATCGACGGGCGTGAGGCCACTGCGGGCAGCCTCTTCGCCGCGTTCGTCGGCGAGCACGTCGACGGCCACGAGCACGCCGAGCAGGCGGGGCAGCGGGGCGCGGTCGCCGTGCTGGGCAGCCGGCCCACCGGGCTCTCGACCGTGGTGGTCGACGACCCGAGGCTGGCCCTGCAGCGCCTCGCGGCCCACGTCGTCGAGCAGGTGCGCGCCGCCGGCGGGCTGACGGTCGTGGGCATCACCGGGTCGCAGGGCAAGACCTCGACCAAGGACCTCCTCGGTGCGGTGCTCGCGCAGGCGGCGCCGACGGTCGCCACCCGTGGCTCCTTCAACAACGAGCTGGGGATGCCGCTGACCGCGCTGCGCGTCGAGACCGGCACCCGCTACCTGGTGCTCGAGCTCGGCGCCCGCGGCCGGGGCCACATCGCCGAGCTGGCGGCCCTGGTGCGCCCCGACGTCTCGCTGGTCCTCAACGTGGGGCAGGCGCACCTGGGCGAGTTCGGCTCCCGCGAGGCCATCGCCGAGGCCAAGGGCGAGCTCGTCGAGGCGCTCGACGCCGACGGCACCGCGGTGCTCAACGCCGACGACGAGCGGGTCGCCGCGATGGCCGCGCGCACCCGCGGCCGGGTGGTCACGTTCGGGGCGCAGCAGGCCGCCGACGTACGCGTGGAGGAGCTGGCGCTCGACCGGCTCGGCCGCCCGTCCTTCGCCCTGGTCACCGCGCGGTCGCGGGTGCCGGTCACGCTGCAGCTGGTGGGCGCCCACCAGGCGCTCAACGCGGCCGCCGCGGCCGCTGCCGCCGTCGCCGCGGGGCTGGGCGTCGAGGAGGTCGGCGCGGCGCTGGGCCAGGTCGCGTCGCTGTCGCAGTGGCGCATGGAGCTCAGCGAGCTGCCCAGCGGCGTCACGGTGCTCAACGACTCCTACAACGCCAACCCCGAGTCGATGCGCGCCGCGCTCGACGCGCTGGCCTCGATCGGCGCCGACCCCGCGGTGCGCCGCACCGTCGCCGTGCTCGGCGAGATGCGCGAGCTCGGGGCGACCAGCCACGACGAGCACCGGGGCGTCGGCTCGTACGCCGCCGAGCGGGGCGTCGACGTGGTGGTGGTCGTGGGCGAGGCGGCGTGCGGCATCCACGACGGCGCGGGGGAGCGCGGCCTGCTGCTCGCCGACAACGCGGCCGCGACGGCCTGGCTGGCCGAGCACGTCACCGAGGGTGACGCGGTTCTCTTCAAGGCCTCGCGCGGGGCGCGCCTGGACGAGGTGGCCGCGAGCCTTCAGTAGGGTCGCGGACCATGACCGAGACCCCCTCGCCCGAGACCCCCGCCCGCAGGACCCGGGTGGCGCTCGTCTTCGGCGGACGCTCCGGCGAGCACGCGATCTCGGCGGCGACCGCCGCCGGCGTGATGCGCGCGATCGACAGCGACAAGTACGACGTCCTGCCGATCGGCATCACCCGCGACGGCGACTGGGTGCTGGCCTCCGGCGACCCGACGCAGTGGGAGCTGGCCTCCGGCCGGCTGCCGGAGGTGACGACCGGGTCGGGCCCCGCGCTGGCCAGCCTCACCGAGGCGGGCCCGGTCGACGTGGTCTTCCCGCTGCTGCACGGGCCCTACGGCGAGGACGGCACCATCCAGGGGCTGCTCGAGCTGGCGGGGGTGCGCTACGTCGGCGCCGGTGTGCTGGCCTCGGCCGTGGGCATGGACAAGCACTACATGAAGCTGGTCTTCGCCGGCCACGGGCTGCCGGTGGCGCCGTACGTCGTGGTGCGTCCCGCCGAGTGGGAGCAGGACCCCGGTGCGGTGGTGGAGCGGGTGCAGCAGGCGCTGGAGTTCCCCGTCTTCGTCAAGCCGGCCCGTGCCGGCTCGTCGCTGGGCGTCACCCGCGTCGACGACCTGACCGGGCTCGCCGACGCCGTCGAGGAGGCCCGCGCCCACGACCCCAAGGTGCTGGTCGAGCAGGGCGTCGAGGGCCGCGAGATCGAGTGCGCGGTGCTCGGTGGCCGGGCCGGCGGGCCCGCCCGCGCCTCCGTGCCTGGCGAGATCGTGGTCGACCACGGGGCCGCGAGCTTCTACGACTTCGAGGCCAAGTACCTCTCCGACTCCCACGCGCGCACCGAGGCCCCCGCCGACCTGCCCGACGAGGTCGCCGCCCGGGTGCGCGAGGTGGCGGTGCAGGCCTTCGACTCGATCAGCGCCGAGGGGCTCTCGCGCGTCGACGTCTTCGTCACCCCCGACGGCGAGGTGCTCCTCAACGAGATCAACACGATGCCCGGCTTCACCCCCATCTCGATGTACTCGAAGATGTGGGAGGCCACGGGGATGTCCTACACCGAGCTGGTCGACGAGCTGATCCAGCTGGCGCTCGAGCGCACCACCGGCCTGCGCTGACCCGGCCCGAACTTCGCGCCGACCCGGCCTGAACTTCGCGCCGACCCGGCCCGAACCTCCGGCGGTGCCCGATGCCGAAGATTCGAGCCGGCTCGGCGGGCGATCTGCGCCGGGTCGGCGTGAGATCTGGGCCGGGTCAGGGCAGGGCGCGGCGGACCAGGTCGAGGACGACCTGGCCGAGGCTGGTGCCCGAGAGGGTGCAGGCGAACGGCATCACCGAGGTCTCGGTGGTGCCCGGGGTGATGGCGGTCTCCAGCAGCACGTGGGAGCCGTCGGCCGAGACGATGAAGTCGGAGCGCGAGAGGTGGCGCAGCCCCAGGACCCGGTGCGCCTCGCGGGCGGTGCGGCCGAGGTCCTCGATCAGCTCCTCGGGCAGGTCGGGACGCGAGAACGAGACGAACTCGGCGGTGTAGCGGGCGTCGAAGTCGAACTCGTGGCCCTTCTCGTACTCCACCGCCACCGGGGTCAGCGCCTCGACGCCCGCGTCGGTCTCGACGCACACCACGCTGACGTCGGTGCCGTCGTAGAAGCGCTCGACCAGCGCGTCGTCGCCGTAGGCGTAGGCGGTCACCAGCGCGGAGGGCAGCGCGCCCAGGCCGTCGACGCCGGTGACGCCCAGGGCGCTGCCGCAGCGGGTGGGCTTGACCACCACGCGCTCGCCGAGGCGGTGCATCACGTGCTCCATCAGCGCGCTGGCGCCGATGTCGCGGAAGGTCTGTGCGGAGAGGCCGACGCTCTCGGGCACCTCGATGCCGGCGCGGCGCAGCAGCTCGCGGGCGGTGCCCTTGTCGTGGGCGACCCGGCAGGCCCGGCTGCTGGTGCCGACGTAGGGCAGGTCGATCAGCTCGAGGAGGGTCTGGATCTCGCCGTCCTCGCCGAAGTGGCCGTGCAGGGCCGGGACGGCCGCCACCACCTTGTGCTGCTCGAGGGTGTGCAGCAGGTTGCGGTCGAAGTCGTAGGCCTCGGCCTCCACCCCGACGGCGCGCAGCTCGCGCACCAGGTTGCGGCCACTGGCCAGGGACACGTCGCGCTCGTGGCTCAGGCCGCCGGCGATGACGGCGACAGGACCGGGCAGCTGCTCCTCGCTCATGGGACGAGCGTCCCACATCCGGCCAGGGGCCCGGACACTCACTGGCAGCGCTGGACCAGCTCGAGGTGCGCCTTCACCGGTGCGGCGAGCTCGGAGAGCGCGGCGAAGGACACCCCGCCCCGGTAGTCCTCGGGCACCACAACCTCGATCCGGGGGCGGTAGCCGATGGTGGTGCCGGTGACGGGGCCGTCCTCGCTCTCGAGCTCGGCGGGTGGGAAGAACCAGCCCACCCCGACGATCTCGTCGCACGACGGGGTGATCAGCTGCCGGAAGCCCGGCGGCTCCTCGACCCCGCAGGTCAGCACCAGGCCGTCGCCCCAGGCGCGGGCGGGCGCGTCAGCGGGGGAGACCGCACGCGGCTCCAGACCGGCCAGCTCGGCGGGCAGTGCGGCGAGGAAGCTCTCGCAGGTCGCCGCTGCCTCGGTGTCGAGCGCGGGGGTGGCGACCTCCACCGGGCCCCCGCAGCCGCCCAGCAGCAGGGCCAGTGCGCCGGCAGCGACGACGCCCCGCCTCCTCACGGGGGCGGGGCGTCGGGACGCGCTGCGACCGGGCGCGACCGGGACGGTCACGTCGGTCGACTCAGATGTGGACGACGGGGCAGGTCAGGGTGCGGGTGATGCCGTCGAGGTTCTGGACCTTCGAGACGACCAGCTTGCCGAGCTCGTCGACGTTGCGGGCCTCGGCGCGCACGATCACGTCGTAGGGGCCGGTGACGTCCTCGGCGAGGGTCACGCCCTTGACCTGAGCGATCTCGGCCGCGACCTCCGCGGCCTTGCCGACGTCGGTCTGGATCAGGATGTAGGCCTGGACGACCATCGTGTTGCTCCTCAAGGGTTGTCGGCACGGCTCCGTTGCCGCGGACACGTCACCCGGATGTGTCGGCGACAACCTACCTGCTGGCGCCCGCAGGGTCACTGCGGGCCTGGGACCTTCCTCGCCCGAGCGGGCCGGGTGCGTCGTCACCGGTGGCGGGGGCGCCGTCTGGTGGGATGGGCACATGCCTGCCACGCCCCCCACCGACCCGCCCCTGGACCCCACGGCGACCCTCGCCGACATCGGCGAGTTCGGGCTGATCTCAGCCCTGACCAGCCGCTTCGAGCAGGGCGAGCAGGTGCTCATCGGCCCGGGCGACGACGCCGCGGTCCTGCGGGTGCGCACCGGCCACGTCGTGGTCTCCACCGACCTGATGGTCGAGGGCCGGCACTTCCGCCGCGACTGGGCGGGAGCCGCCGACGTGGGCCACCGCGCCGCTGCGCAGAACATCTCCGACATCAACGCCATGGGCGGGCGGGCCGGCTCGCTGACCATCGGCCTGGCCGCGCCCGCCGACCTGGAGGCGCAGTGGGCCCTGGACTTCGCCCAGGGCTTCGCCGACGAGTGCGCGCTGGTCGGCGCCAGCATCGTGGGCGGCGACCTCACCCGGGCCGACCAGGTCGTCGTCGCGGTGACCGTGATGGGTGCCTGCACCGTCGCCCCGGTGGTCCGCTCGGGCGCCGAGCCCGGCGACGTGCTTGCGCTGGCCGGTCGCCAGGGATGGGCGGCCGGCGGTCTGGCGGTCCTGGGGCGTGGGTTCCGCTCCCCGCGGGTGCTGGTGGAGGCCTACCGCCGCCCCCAGCCGCCGTACGACGCCGGGCCGGCCGCCGCCGAGGCGGGCGCCACCGCGATGATCGACGTCTCCGACGGGCTGCTGGCCGAGGCGACGCACCTGGCGGTCTCGTCGGGGGTGGCCATCGACGTGCGCACCGACGCGCTCGACGTGCCCGAGCCGCTGCACGCGGTGGCCGCGGCGCTGGGCGGGGTCGACCCGGTCTCGTTCGTGCTCTCGGGCGGCGACGACCACGCGCTGCTGGCGACCTTCCCCGCGGGCACCACCCTGCCCGAGGGCTGGTCGGTCATCGGCGAGGTGCGCGAGGGGGAGGGCGTCACCGTCGACGGCGCCCCCTGGAGGGGCGAGACCGGCTGGACCCACTTCTGACGCACGAACGGCCGCCACCCCGGTGGGGTGACGGCCGTCCGACGGCGGATCAGGGGGAGGTCAGCGCGAGACCTTGCCCGCCTTCAGGCAGCCGGTGCAGACGTTGAGGCGCTTGGGGGTGCCGTTGATGGTGGCACGCACGCGCTGGATGTTGGGGTCGAAGCGGCGCTTCGTGATCTTGCGCGACCACGGCCGGTTGTTGCCGAAGCCAGGCTTCTTGGCGCAGATGTCGCAGACGGCAGCCACCGTGAACTCCTGAAGGATCGAGGTTGGGACGAAATGATGTGCACAACTGTCCGTGCACAGCCGAACGAGTCGAGGGCCCGGGTGCTCCGGGCAACCGCATCAGAGTATCCGAGGGGCCCGGCGCTCGGCCAATCGCGGCCGATCGTGGTCGAACGTGGCCGTTCGGGGACCCGCACCCGCCGCCAGCACACTAACGTGTCGCCCCGTGGAGCCAGTGGGACCGACCGGACGCGGGGTGAGCCTCGAGGTCGTGCTGCTCTTCGTCGACATCGCCGTGGACGCCCTGGGCGCCGCCCGCGAGGAGATCGACGCCCTCAACGTCTACCCCGTGCCCGACGGCGACACCGGCACCAACATGTACCTGACGGTCTCCGCGGCGCGCGACGCCGTGCGCGAGGCCACCGGGGGAAACCCGGGAGCCGACCTCGGCGAGGCGTTGGCGGCCTTCAGCCGCGGTGCGCTGCTCGGCGCGCGCGGCAACTCCGGGGTGATCCTGAGCGAGATGATGCGCGCCATCGCCCGCCGCCTGGCGCGCTCGGCCCCGGAGGAGCGCAACGCCGAGGTGCTCGCCGAGGCGCTGCGCCTGGCCGCCGACGCGGCGTACGCCGCCGTGGGCACGCCGGTGGAGGGCACCATCCTCACGGTGGCCCGGGCCGCGGCCGAGGCTGCCGAGGCGACGCGCGAGGACCCCGCGGCGCGCACGCGCGACGTCTTCACCGGGGCCGCCGAGGCGGCGCGGGCCGCCCTGGCGCGCACCCCCGGCCAGCTGCAGGCGCTCGCCGACGCCGGTGTCGTCGACGCTGGTGGGCGGGGGCTGAGCGTGGTCCTCGACGCCGCCGAGACCGCGCTGACCGGGCGCCGGCCCGAGGCGGTGCTGCCGCGCATCGGCCGGCACGCGATCCCGGTCACCACCCCGACGACCGGTGCCGGCCAGCCGCCGGGGGCCGACCTGACGCCGGGCGGGCCGTCGTACGAGGTGATGTACCTGCTCGACACCGACGCCGAGCGGGTCCCGGCGCTGCGCGAGCGGCTGGCGGGGCTCGGCGACTCCCTGGTGGTGGTCGGCGACGAGCGCCTGTGGAACGTGCACGTGCACGTCGACGACGTCGGCGCGGCCATCGAGGCCGGCATCGAGGCCGGTCGACCGCACCGCATCCGCGTCACCCACTTCCACGACCAGCTCACCCAGCAGGCCGCCCAGCAGGAGCGGGAGGCGCCTCGCCCGCGCGAGGGCCGCTGCGTGGTCGTCGTCTCCGCCGGGCCCGGTCTCTCCGCGCTCTTCGGCGAGGCGGGCGCCGTGGTCGTCGAGGGCGGACCGGGCCGGCGCCCCTCCACCGGCGACCTGCTGGGGGCCATCACCGGCTGCGGCGCGCAGGAGGTGGTGGTGCTGCCCAACGACGGCGACTCGGTGCGCGCCGCCCAGGTCGCGGCCTCGACGGCCACCCAGGACACCGGGGTCCGGGTCGCGGTGATCCCGACCCAGGCGCAGGTGCAGGGCCTGGCAGCGCTCGCGGTGCACGAGCCCGGCCGCGGCTTCGACGCCGACGTGCTCGAGATGACCGCGACCGCCCGCCACGCCCGCCACGGCGCGGTCACGGTGGCGGCGCGCCAGGCGATGACGATGGCCGGGCCGTGCGAGCCGGGCGACGCCCTCGGCGTGGTCGCGGGCGACTTCGCGGTCGTCGGCTCGGCGCTGGCCGAGGTGGCCACCGAGGTGCTCGAGCGGCTCGTGGTCGGCGGCGGCGAGCTCGTCACGATCGTCTCGGGCGCCGACGACCCCGACGGAGCCCTCGCCGAGCACTGCACCGCGTGGCTCGCCGAGCACCACCCCTATGTCGACGCCGTGGTGTACGACGGTGGGCAGGAGCGCTACCCGCTCCTGCTGGCGGTGGAGTGAACGAGGAGGTGCGGCGGTGATCTCGATGGACTCGCCGGTCGAGACCGTGCTGGGCGACACCGGCACCAAGGCCCCCAAGATCGTCAAGGGCCTGGGGCTGCGCACCGTGGGCGAGCTGGTGCACCACCTGCCCCGGCGCTACGTGCGCACCGGCGAGCTGACGACGGTCGACTCCCTCGAGGAGGGCGAGCTGCTCACCGTGGTGGGCCAGATCGGCCAGACCCGCCGGCGCGAGTACACCGACCGCCGCACCGGACGCACGGCCTACCGCGTCGACACGGTGCTGCGCACCGACGGTCCGAGCCTGCGGATGTCGTTCTTCGCCAAGAAGCCGCACATGGCCGACTGGCACGAGCGGCGGCTGCCCGAGGGACGGCGCGGCATCTTCCAGGGCAAGGTCGGGCGCTTCAACAACGACTGGCAGCTGACCAACCCGCAGATGGTGCTGATGGGCACCGAGGGTGAGGACGCCGCCCAGCTCTCGCTCGAGACCCTCGGCGACCTCTACCCGATCTACCCCCTCACCAAGGGCGTCGACACCTGGGACCTGCAGCGGGCGGTCACCTTCGCGCTGGCGGTGCTCGACGAGGTGCCCGAGCTGCTGCCCGAGCACGTGCGCGTGCAGGCCGGGCTCGTCGACGCGGGCACCGCCCTGGAGTGGGTGCACCACCCGAAGGACCACGGTCAGGTCACCCGGGCGCTGCAGCGGCTGCGCTTCGACGAGGCGATCGTCACCCAGCTCGTGCTCGCGCGTCGTCGCCGGGCCCTGGCCGCCCTCGGCGCCCGCCCGCGGGCCGGTCGCAGCGGCGGGCTGCTCGACGCCTTCGACGCGCGCCTGCCCTTCGAGCTGACCAGGGGGCAGGTGGAGGTGGGCGACGAGATCGACGCCGACCTGGCGCGCGAGCGGCCGATGAACCGGCTGCTGCAGGGCGAGGTGGGCTCGGGCAAGACGCTGGTGGCGCTGCGCGCGATGCTGCGGGTCGTCGACTCCGGGGCGCAGGCCGCGCTGCTCGCGCCGACCGAGGTGCTGGCCCAGCAGCACCACCGCTCGATCACCGCCATGCTCGGCGACCTCGCCGCCGGCGGCCTGCTGGGCGGGGCCGACGAGGCGACCGCGGTGGAGCTGCTGACCGGGTCGATGACCAAGACCCAGCGCACCGGCCCGATGTCGCGGCTGGCCTCCGGGGAGGCCGGCATCGTGATCGGCACCCACGCTCTGCTCGAGGACCGTGTGGGCTTCGCCGACCTCGGCCTCGTCGTCGTCGACGAGCAGCACCGCTTCGGGGTCGAGCAGCGTGCCGCCCTCACCGACAAGGCCGGCACCCCGCCGCACGTGCTGGTGATGACCGCCACCCCCATCCCGCGCACGGTGGCGATGACGGTCTTCGGCGACCTGGAGATCTCCACGCTCACCGAGCTGCCCGCCGGGCGGGCGCCGGTGCAGACGACGGTCGTGCCCGTCGCCGAGGCCCCGCACTGGGTCGACCGGGTCTGGCAGCGGGTGCGGGAGGAGGTCGCGGCAGGCCACCAGGTCTACGTCGTGTGCCCACGCATCGCCGGTGACGAGCCCGAGGCCGGCCAGGGCGACGTGCCCGTGGAGGAGCGCACGGACCGTCCGCTCAGCGCCGTCGAGGAGGTCGTCGAGGAGCTGCGCCAGGGGCCGCTGGGCGGGCTTCGGCTGGCCGTGCTGCACGGGCGGCTGACCCCCGACGTCAAGGACGCCACGATGCGATCCTTCGCCGGCGGCGAGGTCGACGTGCTGGTCTCCACCACGGTGATCGAGGTCGGCGTCGACGTCGCCAACGCCACCGCCATGGTGCTCCTCGACGCCGACCGCTTCGGGGTCTCCCAGCTGCACCAGCTGCGCGGCCGGGTGGGGCGGGGCGGGCACCCGGGGCTGTGCCTGCTCGTCACGCACACCGAGGCCGGCAGCCCGGCGCGCGGCCGGCTCGAGGCGGTCGCGGCGACCTCCGACGGCTTCGAGCTCAGCAGGGTCGACCTCGAGCAGCGCCGCGAGGGCGACGTGCTCGGCGCCCACCAGTCCGGCTACCAGTCCTCGCTGCGCACCCTGCGGGTGCTGCGCGACGAGGAGACGATCCTCGCCGCCCGGAGGGCGGCCGGCGACCTGCTTGAGAGCGACCCCGACCTCGGCGGCGCACCCGCCCTGGCCGCGGCGGTCGAGCGCCTCGAGCGGTCGGTGGCCGCCGACTTCGTCGACCGCTCGTAGGATCGCGCCCCATGACGCGCATCATCGGCGGCAGCGCCGGCGGACGCCGCCTGAGCACCCCGCCCGGCACCGCCACCCGCCCCACCGCCGACCGGGTCCGGGAGGCACTGTTCTCCTCCATCGAGGCCGCGACCGGCTCGCTCGACGGGCTGGGCTTCCTCGACCTGTACGCCGGCTCGGGCGCGGTCGGCCTCGAGGCGCTCTCGCGCGGGGCCGGGGTGGCGACGCTGGTCGAGTCCGACCGGCGCACCGCCGGGCTGATCGCGACCAACGCGCGCACCCTCGGCTTCCCCCGCGCCGAGGTGCTCGCGGCGCCGGTGGCGGCGACGCTGGGCCGAGCGCCCGTCGCGCCGTACGACGTGGTCTTCATGGACCCGCCCTACCCGCTGTCGGAGGAGGACCTGGCCGCCGACCTCGCCGCACTGGTCTCGCAGGGCTGGCTGGTGCCCGACGCGCTGGTCGTCGTGGAGCGGTCGCGACGCAGCCCCGAGCCGGCGTTCCCGGCCGGCTTCGTCGAGGTCCGCTCGCGCAAGTACGGTGAGACGACCCTGTGGTCGGCCCACGCGCCCGTGGACGAGCCCGGGGAGACAGCAGCCGAGCCGGTCGCACCGGCACCAGGAGCGGGGGAGCAGTAGTGCGTCGAGCCGTCTGCCCGGGGTCCTTCGACCCCGTCACCAACGGGCACATCGACATCGTGCGGCGAGCGGCCTCGCTCTTCGACGAGGTCGTCGTCGCGGTCGGGGTGAACAAGTCCAAGAACCGGATGTTCTCGCCCGAGGAGCGGATGGCGATGCTCACCGAGGCCTGCGCCGACTTCGACAACGTGCGCGTCGACGGCTTCAAGGGCCTGCTCACCGACTACTGCGCCGAGCACGGCATCCACGCCATCGTCAAGGGCCTGCGCGCGGTGAGCGACTTCGACTACGAGCTGCAGATGGCGCAGATGAACTCCTCGCTGACCGAGGTGGAGACCGTCTTCGTGCCCACCAGCCCCGAGTACTCCTTCCTGGCCTCGAGCCTGGTCAAGGAGGTCGCGACCTTCGGTGGCGACGTCTCGACGCTGGTGCCCGACTTCGTGCACGCGCGGCTCACCGCACGCATCGCGGAGCAGCGCGGATGAGGGCGGCGCGTTTTGCCCCGGCGTTCCCCCGAGGGCTACGCTTCCCGCTGATCTGTTCGTGCCCGGACCCGGAAGTGATCCCCTGACCAGCCTGGACCCGAGAGCGCCGCTCGTGCTCGACACCCGCGAGCTCGGCCGCCGCCCGGGGTCCCAGCGTGAGGTGACGCTGTCGGTGCCGGCACCGGCGGATCTGGGCATCGACGTCCTCCTTGTCCCCGAGGGCTCGCCGGTCGACATCGACCTGCGGCTCGAGGCGGTCATGGAGGGAGTCCTGGTCACGGGCACGGCGCGAGCCGGGCTCGTCGGTGAGTGCGCACGGTGCCTGGAGGAGATCCACGACGACGTCGAGGTCCCCTTCCAGGAGCTGTACGTCTACGCCGAGCACCAGACCTCCCACGACGAGGACGACGAGGTCAGCCGGCTCGAGGACGACCTTCTCGACCTCGAGCCCCAGCTGAGGGACGCGGTGGTGCTCACGCTGCCGTTCCAGCCCCTGTGCACCGAGGACTGCCCCGGTCTGTGCCCCGAGTGCGGGGCGCGACTGGCCGGGGACCCCGACCACGGTCACGACGAACCGATCGACCCGCGCTGGGCCGGCCTGGCCGCCCTGGCGCAGGACGAGCCGGACGAGAAGTAGCAGACCCACCAGCAAGACCACCCCAGGCCGTGGAGCGATCCCGGCCTCGCAACGAGGAGAAAACAGTGGCTGTCCCGAAGCGGAAGATGTCGCGCAGCAACACCCGTCACCGTCGCTCGGCCTGGAAGGCCACGGCCCCGACCCTGGTGACCTGCGCGAACCCCGCGTGCGGTGCCAAGCACCTCCCGCACCGCGCGTGCGGCGCGTGCGGCCAGTACGGCGCCAAGGCCGACCGTCGTCAGGTCCTCTGAGACCGCTGACGCCCTGAACGACTACGCCGAGCTGCGAGCAGCGCTCGGGGATCCGCAGCTGGACCCCGAGCTGCTGGACCGCGCGCTCACGCACCGGTCCTTCGCCTACGAGAACGGCGGCCTGCCGACCAACGAGCGCCTGGAGTTGCTGGGCGACTCGGTGCTCGGCGTCGTCGTGACCGAGACGCTGTACCTGACCCACCCGGACCTCTCCGAGGGCCGGTTGGCCAAGCTGCGCGCCGCCGTGGTCAACGCCCGCGCGCTGGCCGGGGTCGGCCGCGGCATCGGCCTGGGCGAGCACGTCAAGCTCGGTCGTGGCGAGGAGAGCACGGGTGGGCGCAACAAGGCCTCCATCCTCTCCGACACCGTCGAGGCGGTCATCGGGGCCGTGCACCTCTCCGGCGGAGGCATCGAGAACTCCGCCGCGGTGGTGCACCGCCTCTTCGACCCGCTGATCGAGGCCGCCTCGGCGCTCGGTGCCGGCCTCGACTGGAAGACCTCGCTGCAGGAGCTCTCGGCCGAGCACGGCCTGGGCGTCCCCGAGTACGTCATCGAGGACAGCGGCCCCGACCACCAGAAGACCTTCACCGCCCAGGTCCGCGTGGGCGACGACCTCTACGGCAACGGCACCGGCCGGTCGAAGAAGGAGGCCGAGCAGGCCGCCGCCGAGACGGCGTACGGCGAGATCGCCGACCGGCTCGGTGTCACCGACCCCGCCGAGACCGCGGCCGAGGCCGCCGCCGGCAACGCCGCCGCGGGCAAGTCCGGCACCGGCACCGGCGGCTCGTAGGCACCGGTGCCCGAGCTCCCCGAGGTCGAGGTGGTGCGCGCCGGGCTCGAGCGCCACGTCGTGGGTGCGCGGGTCACCGGCGTCGACGTGCTGCACCCGCGTCCGGTACGCCGCGACGATCGCGGGCCCGAGGGGTTCGCCGCGGCCCTGACCGGGCGCACCATCACCGGCGCCCGTCGCCGCGGCAAGTACCTGTGGCTGCCGCTCGACGACGGCGACGCCCTGCTGGCCCACCTGGGGATGAGCGGCCAGATGCTCGTGCAGCCGGCCGACGCGGTGGCGCAGAAGCACCTGCGGGTGCGCATCCGCCTCGACGGCGCCGCCGACTCCCGGCACCTGCACTTCGTCGACCAGCGGATGTTCGGAGGCCTGTCGATCTCCACCGGGGGAGCCGAGCTGCCGCCCGAGATCGCGCACATCGCGCGCGACCCCCTCGACCCGCTCTTCGACGACGACGAGCTCGCCACGCGGGTGCGCCGGCGCGCGTCCGGGATCAAGCGGCAGCTGCTCGACCAGAACCTGGTCTCGGGCGTCGGCAACATCTACGCCGACGAGGCCCTGTGGCGCGCCGGCATCCACGGCGAGCGACCGGGGGAGCGGCTGAGCCGGGCCCAGGTGCTCGCACTGCTCGGGCACACCCGCGACGTCATGCGCGACGCGCTCGCCCAGGGCGGCACGTCCTTCGACGCCCTCTACGTCAACGTCAACGGCGAGTCCGGGTACTTCGACCGCTCGCTGCACGCCTACGGGCGCGCCGACGAGCCCTGCGACCGCTGCGGGACCCCCATCCGCCGGATCGCCTTCATGAACCGCTCCTCCTACTTCTGCCCGCGCTGCCAGCCGGCGCCGCGGCGCCGGCGGGTGCCCGCCCCCGTGGTCGCCCCGCCCGATTGACCCCGGGGGCGCCTGGTGGGACTCTTGAAGACGGTCCGGACGCATGTCCGGACCCGCCCCCTACTTCCCCCCCGCACTGGAGTGCCCCCTG